>JAISKQ010000093.1 GCA_031260865.1 Prevotella sp. | reverse complement strand
GAACTCTAGTAAACTTGAACTCTAGTAAACTTGAACTCTAGTAAACTTGAACTCTAGTAAACTTGAACTCTAGTAAACTTGAACTCTATTAAACTTGAACTCTATTAAACTTGAACTCTATTAAACTTGAACTCTAGTAAACTTGAACTCTAGTAAACTTGAACTCTAGTAAACTACTTACTATTGTTACTATTGTTACCTTTTTTTAAAATGAACCATCTCCTCCGCAACTTTTCGGGTTGACTCAGGAAAAGATCACCAAAGATTAGATTGAATAGGAATTTAGTATATATTTGTGATGATTATTTCAGTTGAAATTAAAAGACTTCGTGCTAACCGGGATAGTTCCTCAAAAAATCAGGGAATGCCCCTGTGAGAGAAAAAATGAATCTTTAGAAGTCCTCTACAATATGAAAACGACAAACCATATAAATAACAACGAGATAAGCTTCGAACAATTATTTAAGCAAATACCTCAGAACGCGATTTGCCACATTTTGGCTGACGAGAATGTATTTGCGTTGGTAGGAAAAGATTTTTATGCTGTTACGGCGGGGAAAGAAGGACATTATAATTCCATGATAGGCAGTGGAGGTGGTTGGGGACTTCTTTTCAGGAAACCCACCACTTGGTGTCTTTTTAGGGCAGACCGTTATACGCTTGAATTGATTGAAAAAGAGCAAACTTATACGCTGTCTTACTTTCCGGATGAATATAAGAAACAAATGCTCTTATTGGGAAATAAATCAGGAAGAAATAGTGAGAAAATGAAAGAAGTTGAATTGACAAGTATTCAAACTCCTTCCGGAAATATATCTTTCCGTGAAGCCACACTAATTATCGAATGTAAATTAACCGTGCTTACTACAGTAGATCCCAGTGACTTATGCTCGCAAGAGGCTAAAGACTTTACAAAAGAAGAATACAAAGACGCAAATCATTATCGCAAATTGGCATTTGGCGAAATCACATCCGTTTGGGTAAAGAAATAGGCGCGAGTCCATGCGGGCGAAAAATTAATCGTTGATACCTGATAGCATTAATTCTAATCCGCCTATGTGATTGTAAAATAAATTCTTATACATTTTAAAATATTTTTTCCTCTCATTCGTCTTACTTAGTAGAAAGCAATCTCTGAAAAATATTCCCGGATTGTCTAAAAAATGTTTTTTTAACATATTTTTTTTGATAATATTAATTAAATTATCCACCTTTGGAAAATGAAAGATTATTCACTTTTGGAGATAAAAATAAGATAATGAAATACAGTAGAGAATATATACTAAAACGAGCTTTCGACGTCTTTATGACCAAAGGATACGACAGCGCCTCCATCTCTGTATTGCAAGAAGAATTGAATATGTCGCGCGGTGCTATGTACCGTTATTTCAAAAATAAAGAAGAGTTGTTCAACGCGGTTATAGATGAATACCTATTCAGGTTGTTTGAAAAGATATTGCAAAATAACCAAGATGATAGAAAACTGGATAATCATATCGAAATACTATACCGACGACAAAGATTAATTATTAACGCGTTTATCAGGGCTGGTGTCACTCACATTTTTTTCTTGAACTACACGGCGTTGATGATACAGGCGGCTAAATATTATCCGAATTTTTTAAACCGTTTCAGAATAATAAATGAACAATTACTGCAAAATTGGAAAAACGCGATAAAAAACAGCATTGAAGCAGGAGAAATCAGGAGCGATATTGATGTTGACATTATGGCTATTATATTCAACAACGCCAGTGTTAAAGAATCGTCCGACGTTGATTGCGACAACTCATTTACGGTTAATATAACGCAAGATATGAAGCGAAGAAAAGAAGTGATGGATTATTTATATAATTTAATAAAAATATGATTGTCCGTCAAACAAAAAACGTGAATGACTGTTCATTATTCTATTTATTTTTAGATAATAAAACATTATGTTGAGAAAAATTTTACTTATATTATTTACCTCTTTATCACTTTCATCATTCGCCCAGTTTGATTTGATGAACACAGCTACTGATAGTGTCCGTCAGCAGTATGATAGCGTTATGCAAGATCCGCATATTTTCAAACCCATGCACATAATCATGTCGGAAAAAGATGCTATAAAGATGGCGGACAAGATGCCTGCCTTCGCGGTTTATAGAGATACTTACTTTATATCAGGTATCCCGCTGAATGAGGAAATAACAAAGAACACAGCCGACGCTTCATTTCAGATAAGTATAAGGCAGCGATTAACCAAAAGCGTCCTTCCATTCAAAACATTCGCTTACCTGACATATACCCAAAAGTCATTTTGGAACATTTACGCGCAATCCAGCCCTTTCAAGGATACAAACTATAATCCGGGATTAGGCTTGGGTAAATATATATTATACAAAAACCGGATTGCAGGAGCTGTTTTCGCACAGATTAAACATGAATCGAACGGACGAGATGAAGAAGATTCCCGAAGCTGGAATTACTTAAGCTTATCAATGAAATACTATTTCAATGCTCGGTTCAATATTTCAGGTGAAATCTGGATTCCTTATGTTGACGGGGGCGCCAATAAAGATTTGCTGGACTATCGGGGACTGGGTTTTTTATCAATAAACTATACCAGCGATAAAGATCGTTCGTGGTGGTTGTCTGCCGATATAAACCCCAGAAAAGGATGGGGCAACATAAATACGACATTATCCGTTGCCTTCAGGGTGTCTGAAAAATCAAATCAATATTTATTCGCGCGTCTCTTCCAAGGATATGGAGAGAGCTTATTGGATTATAACAGATATACAATGAATATAAGGATAGGTATCTGTATTAAACCCGATTTTTATAATTTCTTTTAGAAAAAAAACACCTGAAATATAAATCATTATGATTAATCAACAGACGTTAAGGAGCAGCTTTACACTGAAAGGTAAGGGGTTACATACAGGGATGGAACTTAGTATTAAATTCAATCCGGCTCCGGAAAACCACGGATATAAAATAAGGCGAGTGGATGTTCCGGGGCAACCGATCATTGACGCGCTGGCTGAAAATGTGACAGGTACTCAGCGAGGAACTGTATTGTCGGCGAATGGAGTACAGGTCAGTACGGTGGAACACGCTTTGGCGGCTCTGTACGCTTGCGAAATCGACAACTGCTTGATAGATGTCGATGGCTCCGAGTTTCCGATTCTTGACGGGAGTTCGATCTTATATGTGAGCAAAATAAAAGAAGTAGGCGTTCAAACGCAAAAAGCCGAAAGGGAATATATTACAATCAAACGCAAAAAAGTAAAAGTCACGGACAAGTCGACCGGTTCTTCGATGGTATTGATCCCGGATGACTCATTCAGTATCGAATCCCATATAGCGTTCAATTCATCTTTTCTGAAACAGCAGGACGCAATTCTGAATGATTTGTCGGAATTTACCCGGGATTTTGCGTCCGCCAGAACGTTTGTCTTTGTAAAAGAGATAGAACCTCTGATTAGCAATAACCTTGTGAAAGGAGGCGACTTAGATAACGCTATTATCATATACGATAAACCAATCGAACAAGAAAAATTCGATCGGCTTGCGGATATGATGAACGTAAAAAGGAAAGATGCCTCAAAATTGGGTTATATAATGAACAAACCCCTGCTTTTTCCCAATGAACCCGCCAGGCATAAGTTGGTGGATATTATCGGGGATTTGGCGCTCGTTGGTAAATTTATCAAAGGGAAAGTGATAGCCAACTGTCCCGGACATAAAATAAATAACATGTTCGCTCGTGCGATTCGCGAAACCGCGAGTTTGAATGTGGAAACAGAAGCGCCTGCCATCCTTACCGACCCTACCTCTATCGATTATTATTACTGGAATCCGCAAATAATTCAGGTTTAACGCTTAAAAAATTGAGTAATTTAATGGGTTTACTCCAAGCAGCTTTGATACGTTTAGCTTGGGCGGAGATGGTTCATTTTAAAAAAGGTAACAAAAGTAACACTTTTTCCATCTGCTTTCTCTGTCTCTTTTTTCGTCCATTCTCTCATTTCCTTGCAACTCGTAACTTCTCTTTTAGTTTACTAACTTGCTAAAACTCTTGTAAACTTGTACACTCAAAACTTTTAAAAAGTGACAAAAGTAACAGTTTTCGGGTAACATCGCTTCGTGCCATTCTTCTTGTAAACTTGCAAGCTTGTACACTCAAAACTAAAAAGTGACAAAAGTAACACTTTTAGTTATTATCGCTTTGCAGCATTCTTATTCCTGCTCGTAACTTGTAACTCGTAACTATTCTTACAACTTATTACTTAAAACTCAAAACTTCCAACTCAGTCATCGCTTCGTGCCTACTCTTCATTTCTAGTAACTCGTAACTATATCATCATTTCAAAGACCTCTTCAATCATCGCTTTGCGCCGCGAATGGGTTATTGTTCAAAAAAGGTGACAAAAGTAACACTTTTCGGGTAACACTGCTTCGCGTATCCCCCCTCGGGGGGACAAAGGGGGGCTAACTTGCAACTCGTAACTATTCTTACAACTTATTACTTAAAACTCAAAACTTCCAACTCATATATATAGATAATTTTGTTTGAAAAAAATGCAGTTTTCGACACATCTTTTTGATTAAAAAAACTGTTTAGATCTTATAGGTTCAATTATATTAGTCGTTTTTCGCGACTCGGCATAATAAGAATTATTACTGTCCGGTAAAACCCGAAAAGGGGCAAAACACCATCACCAAACACTGATAAAACAGTATTTGTATTTGTTTTTGAAAAAAGCAAGCCCCCCTACTCAAAAAG
>JAISKQ010000038.1 GCA_031260865.1 Prevotella sp. | reverse complement strand
CCTACCAGCTTGTTTTTCTTCAAAACAACGGTAGAACCGCATGTGGGAGAAGTTTCTTACTTCAAAGTAATGAGTGGTAAGGTACACGAAGGCGACGACCTGCTGAATACCGACCGAGGCTCGAAAGAGCGTATAGGACAAATATTCTGTCCCGCCGGACAACAACGTACAAAAGTGGAAGAACTGGTTGCCGGAGATATTGGCGCGGCCGTAAAATTGAAAGATGTCCGCACCGGTAATACCTTAAACGCAAAAGGCGTCGATAATCGATTCAACTTTATAAAATATCCCGATCCTAAGTATCGCCGCGCCATCAAAGCAGAGAATGAAAAAGATACTGAAAAGATGAGCGAGGTATTGCAACGTATGCGCGAGGAAGACCCTACATGGGTTATCGAAAACTCCAAGGAACTGAAACAGCTCATTGTATCGGGACAAGGCGAGTTTCACCTGAAGACTTTGAAATGGAGAATAGAAAATAACGATAAAATTCCTATTGTATTCTCAGAACCTAAAATACCATACCGTGAAACGATTACAAGATCCGCCCGCGCGGACTATCGCCACAAGAAACAATCCGGTGGCGCGGGTCAGTTTGGCGAAGTACACCTAATCGTAGAACCATATACCAACGGTATGCCAATGCCTGAAACGTATAAGTTTAACGGACAAGAGTTTAAAGTTCAGGCTCGCGACACTCAAGTTTATAATTTGGAATGGGGCGGACAACTTGTGTTTGTCAGCAGTATTGTGGGTGGCTCTATCGACACCCGATTCCTGCCGGCTATCCTCAAGGGTATCATGTCCCGCCTTGAACAAGGTCCGTTGACCGGTTCTTATGCCCGTGATGTGCGCGTAATCGTATATGACGGAAAGATGCACCCGGTGGATTCCAATGAAATATCATTCATGCTTGCCGGTCGTAACGCCTTTAGCGAAGCGTTCAAGAACGCAGGACCTAAGATACTTGAACCGATTTATGACGTGACGGTATCTGTACCTTCCGATAGGCTGGGAGATGTAATGGGAGACCTGCAAAATCGCCGCGCCTTGATTATGGGTATGGAAAGCGCCAAAGGCATCGAAATACTGAATGCCAAAGTACCGTTGAAGGAAATGTCCAATTATTCTATTTCGCTCAGCTCGTTGACAGGAGGTCGCGCTTCGTTTACCATGAAGTTTGCAAGTTATGAACTTGTGCCTACCGACGTTCAGGATAAGTTGCTGAAAGAATATGAAGCAAGCCAAAAAGACGAAGATTAATCATCTTGAATAACAAATATTTACAAGAAGACCGGATATTTATTTA
Source organism: Prevotella sp. (assembly GCA_031260865.1). GTDB lineage: Bacteria > Bacteroidota > Bacteroidia > Bacteroidales > Dysgonomonadaceae > Dysgonomonas. The sequence continues at coordinate 21,893 of JAISKQ010000038.1, read as the reverse complement.
TCCGGTCTTTTGTTTATAGTATGTCTCCTTTATTTTCCAAAGGGAACTTTCGCAAAGCGTGAATGTCCTTGAGTCCTATTCTCCAAATACTTGCTTGTAGATAGTAGAGGCTATTTGCAACGCGTCTCCTTCCGATTTGTCGCTATATGCCTTTTTTTGGTGAGTCCATGCCTCCTCTATTGCAAAGAAGTCAATAGGAACAACATTTTCCCCCTGCATTTCTTTTATCATATTATCGAAGAACAATTTCCAACGATGATAATATAAATCGGATAAAAGTCCGTTCCATTCCCGTCCGGAATAATCATGCAAACCTCCTGCTTCCGAAGCGGATTTGTTACCCCATACGGTTATTAAAGTACGGGCATTCCATTCGTATAAGTCACGATTCTCTTCTATTTCAGATAATGATTTTGCCTGCTCTATCCAATTGCCGACCTTGAAGTTGGATTGTGTCGCCAATAATTGGTCTTGGCATTGAATAATATATAAGAAGCTATCTGATAACACTTTGAATTTCTCTATATCTTTGGTTTCATAAGCCTTGCCAATCTTTTCGGATAATTCATTTCCTTTGTCAGAAAGACTTTGGCGTAAAATATCCACTAAATCGTACTTGAAATTTTCATTATCCTCGAATTTATCAGCGACAGACAAAAGTTTTGCCGCCACCTGTCTGGTGTAGTCCGCTTTATAGAATAATTTCGCGGATCCCCAAGTAGAAGCTCTTTTAGGATTGATGCTTGGTCGGGCGCAAAATAACGATTCCACAGTACCTTCACCCGGATAATCAGTCGGACAATTATAAGGATATTGAGCTAACAATAGCCATGCTTCATTTACAGTAGCGTCAGATTTTCCATATCGGGCTTGGGTGTACGAACGCAGCCATTCCTCCTTTGTGAATCTGTCTTTCCGCCAAGGCAATTCATACAACAATTCAAACATTACCGGATTATTCTCTATACCTTCGGGAGTAGCGCCTACACCGGATAATGTTTTACCGTTAATATGCGCTTCTGCATCGTAAAAACCATTTATTACCCGATCCATCCTTCCATGAAGACCTATACGTCCTCCGAAGTTGAGCAACATGCAATATAGCCAGTCATGCTTACCAAATCCTTCGGGACGGCGCCATTTGGAATTAGAATCACCCCATTGAGGTGTTTTCTCACTATATAGGTCTAATACCAACAAATCATGTTTTTCCAAATTCTCTATCATCGCGGAACGGGGATTATCATGCCAAGCCTGTACGACCCATGTAGCTTTAGGGTTTGCCCGTTTCATCGCGCCCATAATCGTTTCGCCGGCAGCATTAAGGTCGATGCCTTTTGTGCTTCCACCCTCATGAAAAGGATCTATGGCATAATAATTTGCTTTCCCGTACAATTTTTCCATTTCTTCATAGTACATATCGGCGAACTTGTTGAAATTAGGATCGTCCGGTTTCAGAAAAGCCGGGCGGTTGAATGTACACCATGTTCCCGGATCGGAGACGTTGTACCCTAATTTTTCGCCGATATTACGAGGAACCATTCCCGCGAATCCAGGCAATACAGGTTCTATCCCCAATTCATGCATCCGGGTAATAATTTTCTTTTGTAATACTTCCTGATTCTTATACCACTCATCGGGATTGGGACCACCCCAACCTTGCAGATTGTTCATCTGCCACCATGCCATATACGCAGAGCCCGCGATAAATTCATTTATCTCGTTAGTTGTATAGCCTATTCTTTTCAGAAGATTGTACCACACTACCTCATTACCTGCTATACTTAGCGCCAAATTGACGCCGTGCAATGCCATCCAATCAAGTTCCTTTTCCCATCGAGTCCAGTTCCAAAATGCCATTGAATAAGAATAGGTACAATAATTGAGATAATAGCGCAAATGCCGGTTTGTTTCTTGTCTTATCACCTTACTCGGTAGAGGTAATTTTTCAGGTAAATTCTGAACCGGATTATTCCATGATATATGTATGCCGGCGGTATATTTCAGATACCAATTAAAACCGGTGGTTATACTGATTGGATTATTTCCTTTTATTATCAGTCGATTCTTTTTAGCGCTAATTTCGAAAAAATCATTTTCGTTTTCCGACGCGACAATCTCCGTTGATATATTTTGGGACGAATTATTTGTCACACGTTGTATTAACTCATTTTCATGATTCTGTGCCTGTGTATAATTAAATATAAACAACAAAGAGAGTAGGATTATCGACATTTTTATATTCATAGTCTATCGCGCTATTTTTAGCTCTTTCACTAAAATAATTTTTGGTTTGAGAAGTGACAAAGATAACAGTTTTTCGGCTGTTTTTAGATGTTCCTTCTCCGTTTTTCAATTAATTGATATATAGATAAATAATCCGGTACTTCTTTATTTATGTAAATTGTGAAGTTTCTTAAAAACCATTTCTATGGAAAATTTCACTTCATATCTATGTAACCCATCGTTGTGTGAAGTATATACTCCATCACCTTTGAAGAAAAGAGCGATGTTTTTTGTTAAAATACAACTCCAAGCTGTACCCCGACAAAGTTGGAATGCACATCGTCATACTTCGTGTAATTCCATGTGCCTTTTATATAAATAGCCCTGTTTTTTTGCGATAAGGCATAGTCGAAACGTGCAGATAATCCGGATATAAACGCATTAGAAGACAGATAGTCGTAATCTGCCATTAAAAACCGAGTAAGGCTTTTAGCAGGCGAAAGACCCGTAAGCTCTATACCGGAACTAAGTTTCTGTATATATCCTAAATTGGCATCGACATGTATCAAATGTTTTTTTATCATACGCGCCAAACCCGGATTTATCCCAAATCCTAAATTACTGATTTTCATATTACGTGATGTGGCTTTATGACTTTCATCCATATTAAAGTATGAGACATAAGGCATTGCGTACCATGAAGTTTTTATGTCTTTATATTGATAAATAAGTGTAAGATTAGCAGAAGTTCGTTTGTTTTTATATTGTTTTTCAGACGATATTTTCACGTATTCGCCATTCTCATTATTCGCGAATTTACTTTCTGTCCCCTGCCTGTCCGTATATGAGGCTTCCACCTTAGCTCCCAATATCCGCTTTCCTATTTGCTTCAAATAAGAGATCTCCGAAATATATTTACCTTCGTCAATCGATGATAAACCCAGATTTTGCTTATTATTTAATTGTTTTTCAAAAGAGAAATTTTCATAAGCGAATGTCGCTGAAAAATCTTTCCCGTTGACAGGTAGGAATTGCAGGTTTGCGCCATAACCCTTTCCATTGAAAATACTGGCTGTCTGGTTATTTGCAAATAAAAAAGCATCGCTTCCTAAGCCGGTCAGATGATACAACGATGATTTCCTGCCAAGCGCGTTATAAAATGCTATCGAACTGAATTGCTTATATTTGCGTAGGAATAAACCTCCTCCCACAGCATATTCACCTGATATTTTGTAGTTCAATCCGGCATTAAAGACCAGATTGGATGTATTGTTGCTTGGACGTGGATCTACGGAGCGATATTCCATCAAAGCCCAATAGTCGAGACTGATACCCCATGCCATTTTTTTTAGATTTTGGGCATATCCCCCCATGAAACTGTATTTATCTCCTGTAAGGTTGTCTCCGCCGATAGAATCCGCGAAAACATACGGATATATATTAGAATAATCAGAACTTTCGTTCCATTTTATATTATCAGAATGTTTCTTCAGATAGGAGACTTTACCCCATAGGTGATGTATTCCTTTCCGTGTATATGATTCTGCCTGTATGACATAATCATCGAATGCCGTTCCTGTTTGCACCAAACCGGCGTCTCCTGTTTGTTTTTCATATACAAGGCTCAGGTCGGATAAATTTTCCCGCAATGTATAGACCTTTGCCCCCGGATTATAATTTGTAGCGGAAGAAAAATTAATAACAGGAGATAAATTATTGTACAGCTTATCTGTCACAGAAATAGAATCTTGCGCATAGCTTCCAATAGGAACGACGAATAATAATATAGAAATGAAACGAAAGTTCTTAATCATATCATTTTGCTAATGAAGGTGTTGCATTCGGTATAAAATCGACAGACGAATTATTCGTATCTTGTAATATATTACGTCCATCGGGTGTTGTAGATTCTACTTTGCGACGTACGCTCTTACCATAACGTTCCGGGTCTCCATTAGAAGAACCGCAATATGTCCAGCCCATATCAATAGACGGAGCGAATACAGGAACAAGAGCTTGACCTTCTACACTGGTATATACAGCATCCATTACCCATTCGTTTGGTATCTTATAATTAAGAAACGGACCTCTTTCATATTCCGTGCCGTTGATTACGGTTTTCCATTTATATTCATAAACATAGTCCTCCAAAAATTTTTGCTGGGATACTTCCAGTCTACCCATAATGATACTTGTCAGTCCGGAAGAGTGTAACGAGAAGAAATTGTAAAGCAAGATGGCGTCGGGCACGTTAGGGTTATTTGCAGGCTGGTTGGATAAATGTTCGTTTCGCCATTCCATATTTGCTATTGTAAGGTCGTAAGAATTGATATTCCCTTCTTTGTGATTTACAGCGCTTTGTGTCAGGATAAAAGATTTACCCGGTTCCACAGGATATTTTGTACCATCACCGGGAATAACAATTATACCGGTTACCGGAACTTCTTTATCCAGAATTTCAGGCATATAAGTATATGCTATAGCTGTGTTTCTTTGCGTAGAGGCAAGGAATAATCCATCAGCATAAAGTGTCTTATCGGAGTTATTATACAATTTGATGTAGTTATCTCCACGGTATGGCTTACCTTCCGGTGTAACAGTTCCGGTATAGCAGACTTCTTCGATAACGAAACCTCCGTCCTTACCTTCGTATTCCGATTTAGGAAAAGAAGATGCCGTAAGGTTGACTGTTTCCCCAATTACAATACTGGATTTGTTGATAAAGTATAACTTGCTCTCCACGTGATTTCCCTGAAAAGTATAAGTCACCGGGCTTTCACCTACTATTTCATAGTCACCCTCCGGCAGTATTGCCGATAGAGTATCTGTCCTCGTTTCAAAAGCATATTTCCTGCCAGTATTTCGTTCGGTAAATGTTATAGCCCATTGAACGGTCAAATCATCTAAATTAGCGGGATTGGTAATAGATAATACTACTTCTGTTTTTTTTACGTCTTCGCCGTCATCGCTACAAGAAAAAAATCCTGCCGAGCAAAACACGAAGATGATTAAAGCAAATAATTTAGTTTTCATTTTGTTTTAAATTTAATATTTAATAAGTTGAAAATTATAGTGTAATATTCAGTTCCATTCCGAAGTATGGATTCTGGGTTCGTTTTATTTCAGCGCCGTTTACCTTATATACAGGATAATAATCCAGTAATTTATTCACAAACAGGGATATCCGCATAATATCCTTTATCTTTTTCGATGCTTTCAGATTGATATCCATTCCAAAAGGAATACGCTGTTTTATGTATAGTTCCGGATTGGATTCCCGCATAAGGAATTGTAAGACCGGGTCTTTTCTATCAGCCTCTGTATATGGGTGTTGCATACCACTTGCGTCTATATAAGCAAACGGGTAACGGGTCTCCGGTAAATTCTGGTTTATTCGGAACCATTGACACTGGAAAGATGTGGAAAATTCAAATCCCAGGGAAGGAATATAGGTATCAAACATAAAATTAGTATTGACCTGTTCCTTGTAATAACCGCCGGAATTGTCATATATACCGGCTACATTAACGCGTTCCCCTCCTATGATTGGCGATATATTATTATATATAACACCGCTATTGAGGTATTTTGTCCTAAACCAAGCGCCTGTGATAGTCAACCTTGTTTTTAAATTCTCTAAGCGCTTGGTGGATAATGTAAATTCGATTCCTTCTTTATCGATACGCGTGTCGTTACCCGTTGCATTATTGGAAAGAAGGTATCTTAAGTTTTTATATTTTGATTTATCCAGATCCGGTTGATTGGTCGATGGATCTATAACCACAGAGTCTTTGTCGCTATAATATAAACGGGTTGTCACAGGCATGAAACTCATCGTCTGAGAACGGAATCCGTTTGTCATTTTCTCCCGGAAATATGTTACCGATAAATTATTGTTATCGTACCGGAAATTGAGTCTTACTTCCCATTTCATATTTCGCGCAGGCTCTATATTGTAATTGATTGTCTTCGTTTTGACTGTTTCATAATTCACCCTGCTCTGTTCGGGATTATCAACATCATAATAATTCAACCTCACAAAATCGCGATAAACGTAATCGGGATAGATTTGCAGTAATGTAGGAAACTTGGTATGCCATCCTATACCTCCGGACAATGAAATATTAAAATCTTTACCGTTGATGTCAATAGCAGGAAAACTCCATTCTGTATTGAGGCGAGGGTCTAAATAGAATTTTCCGTTCATCTTATATCGGGAATCCATACCAACCATAGACATACCCCGAATACCCGCGTTTAGTTTGAATACGTTATTTCCTATCGGCATCGAAACCTCATCTTCTACAAAGAAGTTCAGATTCTGTTTTGCCGGAATATCAGAGTATTTGCGCGGGCGAATAAAATCTTCGCCACTCGGCGGGCGAAAACGGTTTATTATCTGCCCCTTTCCATAATTCTTATCAAAAGAATATTCTGTCCCAATTATTGCTTTATGATTGATCTTGTTCGTTGTGAATTCAAAGTTAGCTTTAGCCTTCAGGAAGATATTCAATGGCTTTCCGTCAACATCGTGATTCGCAAGATACTTGTTCGGCAGAAAGATTCCGTCTGCTATACCTGTTTCGTCGGAAGAAGGTATGGTTAGGGTAAGCGAACTCAATTGTTTAAAATTTGTCTGTTCTATTTTGTCCTTCTGATATGCTACCGAAGTATTTAAGTCGATAGATTTCAGAAAGGAAATTGTTTTAGGTCGTAGAATGAAATTGTTAGCGAGTGAAAAGCGGTCGTATTTCGATCTGTATTTTTCTTGCTTCAGAGCGTCCAAATCGGCGCTTTCCTGTATGTCATCATACATATTCGGATCTACTTTTATTTTGTCGAATGTATGTGCTTGATCGAAATTAGACTGCCATTGAAGAGCAAATGATTCTTTATTCCAGTTTTTTCCAAGTCGGATAGAATAAGTTAGACGTTGATAACTTTCATAAGAATTGACAGGACTATTTTTCGAATCTAAAAAGTCTATTCCGAAGTTTAATGTTAAACCTTTATTCTTAAAATAATAACCCTTATTTACCGCGAATAATTTACTGAATCCATCCACTTTAAGGCGGGCAGCCCAAGGTGTCGCGCTCTTTTTACGCTCTATCCTTACCAACCCGCCGGTAAGGTCTCCATACTGGACTGATGGTATTCCCCTTACAATTTCAACACTTTCAATTTGATCGGTTGAAATAGAACGCATATCTACCCCTTTGTTCACTGAGCTGCGCCAACTGTCTGTATATCCTGTAATTCCGGCTATTGTATGGTCGCCACTCGATAAGTATTGCATATCCGCGTCTGTAGAAACGGGCGTTCCATCAATTACAAAAGAAGTTCCCAAAGAAGAAATGTCATATTTAGAATTAGAAACTCCTACTTCTCTGATTTTTATGGCATTCATTGACCTGAAATTAGGATCTTGGGATTTTCCTCCGGGTAATAGTTCCAATAAGTCGGTAAAACTCGAAGGCTGTAAGTGTTGCATTGCTTTATGGTCTATGATGGAAGAGCTGGTCAGACCTTTCGACTCGGAGGCTGTTACAACAACTTCATTTAGTTCGTTTGAATTAGTGGATAACAAAATGTTTAGATTTTTATTCCCATCAATCGATATTTCATTTTCCCATTTTTTATAACCCAATAGAGATGCGGTTAATTTATATTTGCCCTTAGGGAGTTTGTTGATTGAAGTTTTTCCGTTTTCATTACAAATAGCATCCCTATATTGATTTCCGTCTGTCAGATAAATAAGGGCAAATTCCAGAGGTTCTTTAGTCTGCTTATCATTTATCTGTATCCGTAAATCAAATTTATCTTCCTGTTGTTGCGCGTATCCGGCAACAGAAAGACTATTGATTAATAGAAGAAGTAATGTATATAGAAATAAATGTTTCATCCGATTATGATGTATATGATGGGAATTAATATTCCGACAAAGAGATACCATTTCCCTCGTCCGCCGATTCCATTTTTACCGGCAACGATAAACAATCCCGATATGGCTAAGAAAATGAGCGAAACAGCAAACAAATCGCCCATTACAAACCAGCCCTTGACTTTATTGTAATGAAGTTTGTTGATCCAATAAATAAACTCGCGTTTGGTATGAGTTTCATAATCTACATATCCATTCGTGGAGTTGTAAACCCCTATTCCTCCTTGAAGCATCAAACGATAATGTTCTTCGTCGACGCGCGTTATTTTATGTGTGGGAGGAAGTTCCGTCTTGTCGTTCCACAGGATCTTCAGCTCTTCTTGAGTAAGCCCTTTTTCTATCTGTATAGATTTTTCTACCGTTTTGAAGGCAGGGTCATTGCCGTTCATGTGGTTGAGCAATATGCCTGATAGAGCATATACCAGACTTATTCCCACCATTAAGAATCCTAAATCTCGATGAACAACGCGAAGATAGCGCTTTACCTTATTTAGTGATAACTTCATAATTTGTACCGTTCAAATAATAGATGGAGTAATAATCTTTGTTGTTATCCTTCATCCATTTTCTCATTTCATTTATGTTGTTTAATTCAGCCTGGCACGATTCCGCCGAACCATCTTCTTTAAGAGTTCCGCCCTTTAGTTCTTCTTCCATCCGATTGATGTATTCTTTAGTAAGGCGGTTTTCTTTTACAATACCGTTTATCGCAAGTTCGGAACCTACCAGTTCACGATTGAAGCCTCCTATATTGCCTCCGGCTTCGACACGCATGGATGCGTTTTCGTTGTTACCTACAATGAAACAACGTTTACCCGAATGTTTACATGTATGTGTCACAAACCCTTTTACAATAACTTCTTTATCTACTTGTTGATCTGCAACAGCCAATAGGTCATCCAGTTCATATACAGGAAGATTACTATCGACAGTTATTTTTTCTTCTGCCACAACTTCATTTGTATTGGCTTTCTTATTGCCGCAAGCTGATAAGCAAAGGGCAAAGACAATAATCGTTAGAAACTTTTTCATATTAAATTTATCTAATAATTTTTTGATTTTTATATACGTTTTCTAAATTCGGGTAATATTAGGAGAGCTATCAGCCCTACAATTCCGGTAATAAGAATATAAATTGAATTGAATATTCTTTTCTTTGTCGTTTGGGTATTTAGAAAAAACACCCCGACAGCCAGTATAAAATTGACGATAAAGACATAAAAGCCTGTAAAATTGAATACCGGATAGATAAAACCCGAGACATACTTCTGTTCGAAAGTTAGATACGCAGGAAATAACCATTTAGAAACAATATCCCATTTATTGGTTTCGCGTTCGATTGTGTATTCGGCTACACGTTCCAACGATTCTGTTTTCAAGCCATATGCAACTTGCTTGTCAGGCTTAGTTGTTGTGACAGTCCAATATAATAGATTCCCCATAATCAAAACCTTATCTGTATTAATATCTATGGGGGCTATTTCTAATTTTATCGGAGTATATTTTCCTCCGCCTTCTTCTATTATATATATATTTCCGCTCTTATCATATAAGAAGCCATAGAAGCGTTTATCCCCCATTTCCATCATTGAAAAATAAGCTATATCGATACTATCGCCCACATGTGTGTTTCTGACAAACGGACGGCTATTCACCATTTTTATCTGATAGAATTTGCCATCAGCATCAAGCGAGAAGAATCCTTCCTCATAGGGTTTCATCGGATTCATATCCCCCGACACCCATTGTGCCGGAAATGAGTATCCTTCAGCTAATAGTTCCTTCCGAAAACGGTCGCTCTTTTCAACGTTAATACTGTTTGACGCGGTATTTATAAATTCAATCCTGTCGGTAAGACGGAATACGTCTTCGGGAGTGGTCTTTTTAACCCTTTTAGGCAATGCCTCTGACATAATATACAGTCCCGGATCCGGTGTGAAAAACTTATTGGGTTCATACCTATACACTATACTTTTTGAGTTTAATAACGGCATATTTATTTCGTGACCATCTACTTCTTTGGGTAGTTTTCCTTCCGATGCCAATTGTCTGAAATTAAACAAAGGGAGCAAGGAGTCGAATTGATGTTGGTTATATACATTCCCTGACACATCCCGCATTGGAAATTCATCATTTTTGAAGTCGATAAGGCAAAGTTCTTTAAGCAAAGAACTGTAATACACAAAAGGATACCGGTCGGGAGAATAAGTGGCTGTTTTCACTAATTTAGGGATTCCCCAAAATCCGACAAAAGTAGTTAGAATAAGTATGAGGATATATATGCTTGTTTTATGTTTCATTACTTTTATTTTTTATTGCGCGCCCTCTTTGAACCGTATAACAGCGTAAAAAGGGAAACTGATAGACATGATTATGATTATGAGCAAATAAGGTATGAAAGGAAGATAAGCACCCGATTTTTGATCAAAGAAGAATAACATCAAGGTGCAAATACTGACCATAGCATTAGCTATACGATATTTCCATACAGGTTCATATATTATCCATGTGGTAAGCATATAACCTGCAAATCCGCCCAAGAACCACGGGCATGACACATAAAAGGATGATAGTATAAATTCCCGCGGGAAATAACTACTCAGCCCACTCAAAAGAACGATGTATGTGATAGCAAACAAAAACGACAATACTAAAATCCCATACGAAAGCATTCCTATTACTATTTTGTTTTCGGATAGGGGAAGGTGTAACGTCAGTTTGAATCGCTTATTTACCATTTCCGGTACATATTGGGTTATTGCAAGCAAGATACCCGCCAACAAAGGGAGCCATTTGATGTTGGGTATAAGCAGAAAATCTTTTAATATTATATTATCCCATATCACCTCAGGAGGATTTACGCGAAACATTTGGGCTAAATCAATAAATGTATAGGCGACGAATCCCGCGAAAAGAACGAATAGCAACAGGATAATCCGTCGGGTCTTTATCCATTCTTTATAAAATAAGGCTTGAATCATATTCTTTTATTTCTTAATATTTTCCTGTTAAACCGATAAAGGCATCTTCCAACGAGACTTGTTCTTCTCTCAAATCGCTTATGCCATACGGTTGTAATAATTTTTCAACTTCTTGCTTAGGCAGGAATGAAAATACTTCCCATCTCTGTCCTATCTTCTCCGGATTCCACAGTTCATTATTCTTTTTTATTTCCTGAACTTCCGAAACAAAACGGAATCGTTTAAAGTTATTGAGAATGTATGAAGTTGGTTTGTGGAGCAATATCCGTCCGTAATCCATTATCATGCAGTCGTCTATCAACATTTCCATATCCTGTATGATATGTGATGTAAGGAATATCGTTTTATCCTCAGCTTTTGCAAATTCTTTCAGGTATTCAACAAACAACCGTCTGTATCCGGGATCAAGCCCCATCGAAAAGTCATCGAGTATGAGTAACTCGGGATCTTGTGCAAAAAGCAATCCTAAAGCTACTTGTGAACGTTGTCCACACGACATTGTACTTATTTTTTGCGTCTTCGTCACCTGAAGTTTTTTCAACAACTCATAATACGCGTCACGCTTCCAATTGAGGAAGAAGCGGCTGTAAAACTTCTCTATTTGTTCTACATTGAAATAGGAATGTTGTATATGCCCTTCAAGTAGTAAGCCGACGCGAGCTTTGGTGGAAGGTGAAATGCTACTCATATCTTCGCCAAAAATACGGCACACACCCGAACGAGGTTTCAGATAGCCATTCAATATATTTATGATGGTCGTTTTTCCCGTTCCGTTTTTTCCCAACAAACCAAGTATTTTCCCTTTTTGAACTTCGAAATTCAGATTCTCGTATATCAACCGCTTTCCATAATAGTGAGTAATATTCTCACATTGGATTATTTTATTCATTGTTTACTTATGTCTTGTTAGATTTTCTTTTTAATTAAACTATACGTCATTAATTATTGTAAGTTTTATAAACTATTTTATTAAATTTATGACGTAATATTACAGGCGCTTTATTGATATTGCAAAGGTAGATTATATCCATTCTCTTTGAAATACCTAAATATTGCGATTTTTGACCGGATTAATACCTATTTATGATGATTGGATTTTGGCTGAATAAATAATAGTAAAAGCCACCGGTTTGAAATGATTCAAACGTGAAATTTAAAATACTATATAATATTTAAAATAAATAGTTTACATCAATAAAAAGGCAAGGAAAAACAATTTTTCTCAATCAATAATGAGCAACAACAGTCATCATTGTTGACTCCACCCTTAATTTTCTCGTAATCCGTAAACTATTTTAAATAGGATAAAGGAGTCCGGTGAGCCTAAAAAAATCAGAGGCTTGTTATCACAACAAACCTCTGATATAATAATAACTATTGTTTTCAAACCTATGTAATATGTCTCAAATATGACGTTTTTATTTCTTCCATAATTTTTCCATGTTTTCCAAGGTTTTGCCTTTTGTTTCAGGTAAACGTTTCCATACGAATAACGCGGCGAGTATTGCCAACACGCCATATACCCAATATGCAAATCCATGGTTAAACGTACTCACTAACGTCTCGTTTTTGTCCATGATAGGGAATGTCCATGATATAAGGAAATTGGATACCCATTGTGCCGCGACGGCGATAGACATCACACTGGAACGCACCGAGTTAGGGAATATTTCAGACAACATTACCCAACAGACAGGTCCCCATGACATAGCAAAACCGGCTGTATAAGTAAGCATGAACACAAGTTTCAATCCTCCGGGCAATCCCTGCGAGAAAGATGTGCCTAAGCCGAGCATCGATATCGCCATAACCAACGCGCCTGTAATCAGTAACGGTTTACGCCCGAATTTGTCTACAGTCATAATCGCCAATACCGTAAACGACAAGTTGATAATACCTACAATGATTGTTTGCAACAACGCGGAATCTGTTCCCGAACCCATACTTTTGAATATTTCGGGAGCATAATATAAGACCACATTGATACCTACAAACTGTTGGAAAGCCGATAATAACACCCCTGTGACAATAATAAGGAATCCGTAAGACTTGATAGGAACATAAAGCGCGATAACGAAACTAACAATCATTGATATTTCCAACGCGCTGGATACATTTGCTAATGAAAGAGAGATGATGCCGACGACAAAAAGAATCAGCCATGTCATCATAAATTTGTAGTATGGTTTCAACGATACTTTTTCTTCATTATCGAAGCTGTGCTTGATTTCTTGTATTTCTTTCTTAGCCATGGCGCTGCCTACCAGTTTGGTCAAAATACCTTCAGCTTTTTCTGTCCGCCCTTTCATCACAAGCCATCTCGGCGTTTCGGGAGCTATAAACAATAAAAGGAAAAAGACAACCGAAGGAATAGACAGTGAAGCGAACATCCACCTCCAACCCGTTTCATGCAGCCATTGGGTATCCCCCTGTTTAGCAATGAAATAATTTACAAAATACACGACAAGCATACCGAATATGATAGCAAACTGATTGAGACCGACCAGACTGCCGCGCTTTTCCGGCGGCGCTATTTCGGCAATATACATCGGCGATACCATGGAAGCGATACCCACCCCTACTCCACCAAGTATCCGATAAGCCACAAAATAATATACAAAAGAATGATCTCCTGAGTCAGGAAAATGGAATCCGACTTCAGGCCATGACGAACCTATCGCAGCTAATAAGAACAGGACAGCTGCTACAAACAATGCTTTTTTGCGTCCGAAAGTCTGGCTTAGCCAGCCTGCTATCGCCGCGCCAAAGATACAGCCTATCAGAGCGCTGCTTATCACAAAACCTTCCATTGCGTTCGCTTCGTTGAGCGGCAAGCCCATCGGCTCTATAAAGAAGTGACGAAGGGATTCTACTGTTCCGGATACAACAGCTGTGTCATACCCAAATAACAGACCTCCCAAGGTCGCGATTAGTGTCAGTTTTAGCGTATAAGATTTACTCGCTTCATTTTTCATTAGTCAAGATTTTTTACCTTTATCTCCCTCCCCCAAAAAAGGGGAGGTAAGAATAAAGGCTGGTTTATTATATTTTCTAAATCCCCAATCCGGGAATTAGAAGGGTTTAGATATACATATTCACAATAGCTTCATAAAGCTCTTGTTTACCGCTGATTTGTTTAGGTTCACCTACTTTATGCGCGATCGCGCGTAGATCTTCAAGGGTTAATTTGCCATCTTCAAATGCTTTGCCGTCACCATTGTCAAATGACGCGTAACGAGCCTTTCGCAATTTCTTATAATCCGAATTTTCAAGAATATCCGCGGCCACCAAAAGACCTCGGGCAAATACATCCATACCGGAAATATGCGCGATGAACAAATCGTCCCTATCTGTGGAATTACGACGAATTTTAGCATCAAAGTTAACGCCTCCGTTACCAATACCACCCGCAGGAAGCATTACCAACCAAGCGTGAGCAAAGTCATAAATATCAAGAGGGAACTGGTCTGTATCCCATCCGTTTTGATTATCACCACGGTTTGCGTCGATACTTCCTAACAGACCCGCGTCAACAGCAGCCTGTAATTCGTGTTCGAAGGTATGACCGGCAAGTGTAGCGTGGTTTACTTCGATATTTACTTTGAAATCTTTATCCAAACCATAATGGCGAAGGAATCCGATAACAGTTTCTGTATCAAAATCATATTGATGCTTAGTCGGTTCCATTGGTTTAGGTTCGATAAGGAATGTACCTGTAAATCCATTCTTGCGGGCATAATCACGAGCCAAACCTAAGAAACGTCCCAAATGATCTTTTTCGCGTTTCATTTCGGTATTCAGCAAGCTCATATAACCTTCGCGTCCACCCCAGAATACATAATTAGATCCGCCTAAAGCAATAGTGGCGTCAATCGCGTTCTTCACCTGAGTAGCCGCGCAAGCCACAACATCAAAATCAGGGTTTGTAGAAGCTCCGTTCATATAACGTTCGTGACTGAATACATTTGCTGTACCCCAAAGAAGTTTTATACCCGACGCCGCTTGCTTTTCTTTCGCGTAATCCACGATTGTTTGCAGGTTCTTTTCATATTCCGACCAAGAATTACCGGCGCTAACCAAATCCACATCATGGAAGCAATAGAAATTAAATCCCATTTTGGTCATAAATTCAAAAGCCGCGTCCATTTTATATTTAGCCTTGCTAATAGCATCATCACCAATGTTCCATGGATGATGGATAGTTGGCCCGCCGAACGGATCGCTACCATCCGCGCATAATGAATGCCAGTATGCCATAGCAAAACGTGTCCAGTCCTTCATTGTTTTACCCAATACAACTCGGTTTTCGTCATAAAAACGGTATGCTAACGGGTTCTTACTTTCTTTACCTTCAAATTTGATTTTTCCGATACCCGGAAAAAATTCTTTTGTTCCTTTTAAAATTTCCATAATACATTTTTTATTTAAGTAATTAATAGTGAATATTTTTTCAGTTACAAGTAGATTAAAAATTCTTCATTCTTTACTGCTTACGCCCTTTAGCGTTCGAGTTTACAAGAGTTCAAGTTTACTATCTTTTAGAATCACAGCAAACCAACAAACGTGTAATTATTTTGCGACCAAGTCTCTCCATCGTTGGTAAGCCTCTCTGTATTGAGCTTTTTTATCCTTATCGGGTTCAATAACCGCGAGCTTTTCGAGTGAAGCAAACGCCTCCTGCGGAGTAGTGTAAATACCGATGCCGATACCCGCGCCTTTTGCCGCGCCTGCCGCGCCATCCGTATTGTATAGTTCGATGGTTACATCGCTTACGCCTGCTAATGTTTGAGAGAAGGTAGGGCTTAAAAACATATTGGCATATCCGGCTTTCACGGTAGAGATGTTCATCCCCATTTCCCGCATTATTTCCATACCGTATTCGTAAGAGAAAACAATGCCTTCCTGAGCCGCGCGAAGCACGTCTTTCTTATCGTGGATATTAAAATTTATCCCGTGTATCGAACAATTCACATCTTTATTTTCCAATACTCGTTCCGCGCCGTTTCCGAACGGGACGATACTTAAGCCTTTCGCTCCTATCGGCGATTGCGCGGCAAGCTTATTCATATCGCCATACGACAAACCTTCTACCGCCAGATTGCGTTTGAGCCATGAATTAAGAATACCAGTACCGTTGATACACAGCAATACTCCAAGCCTTGTCAATTCCGGCGTATAATTCACATGCGCGAAAGTATTCACGCGCGATAATTTATCATAGTTCAGTTGATCCAACACGCCATATACAACGCCTGACGTCCCTGCCGTGGAGGCTATTTCTCCCGGCTCGAAGACATTCAGCGACAATGCGTTGTTCGGCTGGTCGCCTGCGCGGTAAGATACCGGCGTACCTTCTTTCAGCCCCAGTTCTTTCGCGGCGGCGGAAGAAACATGTCCCTGTATCCCGAATATCGGTTTAATTTCGGGGAAGAAGCTTTTCGGTATTCCGTAATAATTCAATACATCTTCCGATAAAGTATTTGTTTTGAAATCCCAAAAAATACCTTCCGACATACCTTCTATGGTTACAACTATATCCCCTGTCAACTTCATCCCTATATAGTCGCCCGGAAGCATCAGTTTATCTATCTTTTCATAAACCTGCGGCTCATTATCCTTTACCCAAGCCAACTTTGAGGCTGTAAAGTTACCGGGAGAATTTAGCAGACGCGAAAGGCATTTTTCTTCGCCTATCACTTTAAAAGCCTTTTCTCCATAAGGAACGGCACGGCTATCACACCAGATAATAGACGGGCGAAGCACGTTCTTATCTTTATCGACAAGAACCAATCCGTGCATTTGCCAAGTAATACCTATTGCCTGTATATCTTCCCCTTTTGCCCCGGCTTTCCGCATAACCGATTGGTGCGCCTGTTTCAGGTTCGCCCACCAATCAGCGGGATCTTGTTCAGCCCATCCGGACTTTACAGCTGTAATCTTCATTTCTTCTTTCGGGAAAAAGTCGGAAGCCACGATTTTTCCTGTGTCGGCATTAACCAAGCATGCCTTTACGGAAGAGCTACCTATGTCATATCCTAATAAATACATAATAAAAGAGTGTGTTTATGATTATTGATAAATAAGTTACATACTTGTTTTTAACCGGTTATAAGATTTCTTGTCAAACTTGAAATAACGCGCCGCCCTGTGCGACACATCTTTCTGTTTTTCATCCAGAGGCTGGACATACGACATAGTCGCCACCTTCTTATGAAAATTGCGTATATCTATATTCTTATTATAGATGGCTTCATATAGCTTATGCAACTGGCTGATCGTAAATTTATGCGGAAGCAATTCAAATACGACAGCCGGATTACGCTCTATCCACGCGCGTATTTCGGTCAAGGATTTTTTTACAATCTGATTGTGATCAAAAGGCATTTGCGGTAGTCGGTCAATCGGACACCACTCGGTTTGTTTATATTTCGATATATTATTGAGTTTACGATCAACTTTACATAAAGACAGGTACGCTACTGTTATCAACCTGTTTATATTGGGCTGATAAGCCTTGTCCAGCCACTTCATATCATCAGGATCACTTGCCCTGTCGGGTGAAGCAAAACAGCGGAATTGTCTTAAAGTCATCTTCTTGATACCTGTGAGTTCAAATAATACCCTATTAGCCGCGTCATCCACATCTTCTTCATTATAGATAAGGCTTCCCGGCAACTTCAAGTCTTTGACGCCCGTCTTATCCACATCACGCTGAACTAATAAGATATTAAGCTGATCATCGTCGAAACCGAAAACAACACAATCGACAGAAACATAAGTGTGTATAAAATTTGTCTTCATGATAATTAGCCCTATGGTACTTATTGTATTATGTACAAATATAAGATTTCATTTCGACAAACAAACTAAAAAGCAATTTATTTTTAGTTAAATATCTGTATAATAATAACTTACATATAGTATATAACACAATAAGTAAAGTGGTGATTTTGTATCAAATATATAAATAAACCGTTATTAGAAAAGGATTTAAAAAAGAAAAAATTAACATGTAAGCCAAAAGATCTATGTGTTAATTTTTACAATAAGGTATTTTTATAAAATGGATTGAAATAACGCTATACTTCAATTTCCAAGCCGTCGTATGACAAGTATATATTTTCAGGTAATTTTTTTTGAACCTCTTCGTGCAAGCCTATATGATGCGACATGTGGATGAAATAAGTTTTCTTCGGCGCTATTTTCTTTACTTCGGTCAATGCTTCTTCCAAATTGAAGTGGGATATATGTTCTTTTATCCGCAACGCGTTTATAACCAAGGTATCTAAATTTTCCAGCTTTTTATAAGTCTCTTCCGGTATATACTTTACATCGGTGAGGTATGCGAATTTTCCAATCCGATATCCAAGTATGGATAACTTATAGTGCATCAACTTTATCGGTTGTATTTCGATGTTATCGATATAAAATACTTCGCCTTCGTTTACCTTATGCAACCTGAATGACGGAACACCCGGATATTTATGTGTTTTGAATGGGTATGGAATTCTTATTTGTAGCGCATTTAGTGTTATATCATTAGCATATATATCCACTTCGTCAAACTTACAGAACGAACGAAGGTCGTCTAATCCCCCTACATGGTCATAATGTTCATGGGTAAGCAGCACTCCGTTCAATGGAGCAAATTTCTCTCCTATTATCTGTTGTCTGAAATCAGGACCACAATCTATGAGAATCCGTTTGTTTTCCACAGTCAACAAAACAGACGCCCGCAAGCGTCTGTCTCTTTTATCATCGGAGGTGCATACCTCACATTTACAACCAATTTCAGGGACTCCCGTCGATGTTCCTGTTCCCAAGAACTTTATCTTCATTATTATATCTTTTATTATCTTCTCAAAATCCACAAATCGGTAAATGGGATTCCGTACAACTTTTTCAGTTCGGCTACCGTAAACCGGCTGTTATATTCCAATTCTATACTTCTGAGCTTATTTACAGCCTGTTCTTCTATATCATAACTACCTATGATAACATAATATAGACCTACATCATTCCTTACTATCACGAGATTTTCGCCTGATACCTCAAAGGATTTCTTTAAACGCTCTGTTCCTTCGAATTTTGATAAAGCAGCAATTATCACATTATATTTTTTCAAATTAGCTTTATCGTACTCATTTATATAAGAAATACCTTCCGTCCGTATAAGCTTACGGTCAGGGTCAAGCAGATGCGCGTAGAAATCCGTATGTTGGTCAATAGTTGATTGATTTGCTGCTCTACCGGATGCCGCGTCGGCTCTGTTTGCGGCTGCATTGATTGCGGCAGCATCGGCATAAGTGCTATTAGAATAGGTTATCACACCTGTTTTATTAGTAGCATTAGTCGCGACAACATTGGTTGCTCCGGTTCTATTTGCGGTAGATGTTCCTGATGTAGTCAATCGAGCTGATGTAGTAGCCGCTAAGACAGTTTTTTGGCAATCGGCACAATTATCAGCCAGCGCTTTTCTGCGTTTTTCCGCTTCTGCATAAACATCGCTATTGGCATATTCAGCGTCACCGTAAACAACTTTAAACCGAGCTGAGCCGAGCTTTCCTTGTTCACCCGAATTACGTCTTCCGTCTTCTTTCTTCTGTTCAGGCGCTATTCTGGTATAAGAATCCAAGAAGCTTGCACTTTTCGACTGATTATTGGTTGCGTTTCTGTACATTTCAGCTCTCATGCTTTGATCCTTAGACTTGCATGAAAAAACCGCTATAACGATTATAAATAGTAAAGCCGTGTGTATTAATTTCATATTGTTTATAAGTTTGTTGAGTAAGCCTATTATTCTACTTTACAAAGATAAAAAAAAAGAAACGTATCCAATATTCTTATAGTTAAAAAGTTAAAAATGAATTATACAGTCTTTTATATCTTTAAATAAAAAAGGTACAAAAGTAAGAAATTGCAAAAAAAGAGGTGTCAAATAAAATGACAGCCTCTTTTATTATTGTCAATATTCTCTCTGCAATATCCACCAGTCATTGAAAGGAATACCGTATTTGCTTCTTAATGTGGAAGGATTCCCTAAAGCCTGGTATTTTTCTATTATCTCGTTTTTCTTAGCCACTGCCTGTTCTTTGGAATCATAGCTGGCGATAATCACACGATACATACCTTGATCATTACGGACAAGTATTACATTATAACCTTCCCTTTCAAATCGTTCCTTAAGTGAATCCGCTCCCGGTTTCATTGCTATAGCGGCTATGACCACACTATATGCTTTTAGTCCATTGGCGTCGCTCTCATAGACAGGCGTCACTTTTTCCTTTCTTACGGATTCTGAAGAACTAGCATAAACTGGATAAGTTTCAGCCGGTCTTGACACAGGCGTTGATGAAACTTGATTTTCATCCATTTCTCTTTCTTTGGCTGCTTCATATACCGATTTATAAGCGCTTTGCTTTGGCTTACAAGATCCGAACGCTATTATAAAAGCTAGCGCCAATCCGATTCCGATCAATTTCTTATTCATATCTCTTCTAATTATATTTGATTAACACATAACACAAAATTAATACAATAACTATCAAAACAATGTTTTTATCTGTGAAATAGTATGTTTTTCACTTTAATTAATATAATCAAAACCTGTATATGGCACAAGCGCTTTGGGTATGCGGATGCCTTTTTCGGTCTGATTATTTTCTAAAAGAGCCGCTACTATGCGCGGTAGAGCTAATGCACTGCCGTTCAAGGTATGTGCCAACTGTATTTTTTTATCCGCATCGCGGTAACGGCATTTCAGACGATTTGCCTGATAGCTTTCAAAATTAGAGACCGAACTTACTTCCAGCCATCGCTTTTGAGCAGCGGAGAAAACTTCAAAATCGAAAGTCAGCGCGGAAGTAAAGCTCATATCTCCTCCACACAAACGGAGAATGCGCCACGGCAACTCCAGCTCTTCCACAAGGGTCTGAACATAAGCCACCATTTCTTTCAGGGAATCATAAGAATGTTCCGGTTTATCAATACGGACGATCTCCACCTTGTCAAATTGGTGCAGACGGTTCAGCCCGCGCACATCCTTACCGTAAGAACCTGCTTCGCGGCGGAAGCAAGCGGAATACGCCGCATTCTTGACAGGCAGATCTTTCTCTTCCAGAATCACATCCCTATAAATATTTGTCACCGGCACTTCAGCCGTTGGTATCAGGTATAAATCATCCACAGTGGCATGATACATTTGCCCTTCTTTATCGGGCAACTGCCCCGTTCCATATCCCGAAGCGGCGTTAACCACGTATGGCGGCTGTATTTCCAGATAGCCGGCTTGCCGAGCCTTGTCGAGGAAGAAATTGATCAAGGAACGTTGCAGACGCGCTCCTTTACCTTTATATACTGGGAAGCCCGCGCCTGAAATTTTCACTCCAAGCTCAAAATCTATCAAATCATATTTTTTAGCCAAATCCCAGTGAGGCAAAGCGTCTGCTCCCAAGTCGGGAATATTTCCGCCCGTTTTTTCAACGACATTGTCTTCCGGCGTTTTTCCTGCGGGAACAGTGTCGGATGGGAGATTCGGTATAAGGACAAGCAAGTCCTGCAAATCCAGTTCAGCCTGGCGCAACGCATCTTCGAGAAGTTTATTTTCAACTTTCAGTTCAGCTACTTTACTCTTTGCTGCTTCGGCTTCCGTTTTTTTGCCTTCCTTCATCAATTGCCCTATATGTTTCGACAGGCTATTCGATTCCGCCAAACCGGCGTCAAGGATTGTTTGCGTTTTTTTTCTG
>JAISKQ010000019.1 GCA_031260865.1 Prevotella sp. | reverse complement strand
TGGTTCGACATAACCACCGCCATTATAGTAATTGAAACGGAATCGCCCCCAAATCGGATCCTGAACGTTGGACGCGACCGATAGAGGCTCAACGACTAAAGACAGACAAATAAGCCACCTGCCCGGAGGAAGTTTTAATTCAAAACCGGGTATATCGCGTTCTCCGGATGTGCCGGTGGTGTTCCATTGAGCCAATGTCAGAGTTAAGCCGTTACCGGTCAGCGTAGCTTCCTTATGCATGGACATGGTGGTGTTATAATCGGGTATATCTGAAAATGGCACCCATTCGGCAGTACCGGCAGCATTCGTATTCTTTAGTATATATCTCCTTGCCGGATCGGGGTCCTCGGTAGAATTTTTTATAGTTAAATCACCCTTTATGACCGTCTGTTTCAGCGAAGAGTAGTCGTAGCCATTCACGGTAAGGTTATTTTTGATAAGCACATTACCGTCAACCGTCAACTTAGAAGTGGATAAAGAAGGCGAAATCCCGATACCCGTATTTGTCCCTGATACAGCCAACGCGTTTGTATTAATAGAAAACGCGCCCGTTGTTTTGTCAAAACGGAGATTATAATCCGACTGATCTATTGTAGTAGCTTTGACCAATGTTCCTCCCAGACGCAACGCTGACGGAGATTTACTAATACCGTTGCTCCCACTTAGCGTGGTAGTGGTAGAACCGATAGACGAACTATATAAATCCCAGTTATTTCCGTTCCATATATATACTCCTTTCGCAAACGGAGATAAATCATTCATATTATAAACCTTTAGTCCTGTATGCTCTCTCTTTTCATCCGCGTTAGCCGACACGATAAACGGCTCGAGCGAACCAAGATCAACAAGGTTGACACGCGGTAATAGAAGACCTTTGTCGGCGGACACGTTATCCGAGCCGATAATATCCGCTGTCCGAAGATCGAGGAGCGCCGCTTTTTGAGGCGGCCGGGCAGAACCGATAACTACCTGGGCAGGACAAACAACCGGAATACCGGATAAAAAAAAGAGAAACATGTATGATATTATATATTGTTTCATAGCCGAATTTTTATAGTTCCATTCTAATCGAGCTTAATAGCTACAAGCATATTTTCCGAAGCATTACCATTCAATTGAAGATTACCGCTTGTCCAGTTCCATGAAGGATTGTTTTGGGGATACAAGCGCCCGCCTTCTTTTATCACGGTCAGATCGAATCTCGAAAGTTTTTCCGTCGCGTTATTAAAACCACCGGTAGCGGTATTATCAATAACGATATCACCCGTCACAGATGTATAATCAAAATGGGCATCCAATACGCACTCCACATATACAGGCCATGAGGGATTATGCCTGTCCCTGTACGTGTCGTAAGATTCGTGGGTGGTACCTGAATTGAAGGTCGTTCTGCGTGAAAAGCCCACCGTTACCCAGACTTTTTGATGATTATTCGTATTGCTCGCCCTTTTCATTAAAAAAGTAAATTTCACCAACCATCTACCGGGTGGTAAGTTAATATATTGGTTAGATGAATACCAGTTCGTCGAATTATAAGCAATGGCGGTATTACTCCCGCCTACCGCTGTCCCGGTAACCGTGTTTGCCGCTCCTATCCGGGGTACCGACCATTCCGCCGTTCCTTCATTATCTATTGCCATAAGGTATTTCCCTGAATTATCCGCGCCGTTATAGTCGTACCTGAGGATTCCGTCTATCCCGGCGTCCTGTTCCAGCATAGTGTTCCCCGACACTGTAACCTTGCCGTCCATATTGGTATTTCCACCTGCGGTCAACCGTATATCCGCCGGATGGGAATCATCCCCGATACCGACACTATTGTCGCCGAATACGACAAAATCGTTCGCGTTAACTCTCCATTCCCCCGAATTACCGGTCGTAAATTCCATATTGTAACCGACTTGGGAGATAACAGTCTCCCTTGTAAGAGTTCCGCCCAATTCCAACATATCGTTTGAGAGAGACAACCCGTTTCTCGCATCCACGGATGTTGCTATACTCCCTTTCTTCCGCATCCATTTCTGTCCGTCCCAAACATATAAACCGGGAACAAGAATCCCTGTCAGGGAGAGGTTATATACGGTCAATCCCACATGTGATTTTTTCAGATCGTTTATGTCCGGATCCTCATCGGCGATAAACGGCTTAAGCGTATTTATGTCGATTAACCTTACCCGGGGAAGGACAATCCCTCCGGAAGCAGACGTAAGGTTGCCCGCGTCGGGAACATGTGTTTTTACATCAAGCACGGCGCCTTTCATCGGTTCTATACCCGAACCAATAGTCACCTGCGCCTGTGACTGAACCGATATGAAGAATATATCCAGCAATAGTAAAGCTATCAATGTTATTTTCACGCCCTTCATCTTTATCGAATTTGTAGTTTCGCGCATTGAGGATTGAGTTTAGAAATTCTACTTATAATTTAAATATTAGTTTTCGGGATATGTTTTTAGCCCTTGCCTATCATAATATCGCCTGTCCTATCATTTTATTCGTTTTACTTTAACTTCATCGACCAGTCCCCTTTCGGTCGCTTCAAAGAAATACCCCTTTTGATTTAATTGCCGGATAGCCGACCGGATGGAACAAGCTTTTACATATTTTACTTTAATTTTTTCTTCACTGCCGGCAGGTATAGACAATAACATTTTCTGGACTTTTACTTTTCTTGCTCGTGTGATTTCCATGTTTGTTTATTATTTATATCTTTGCTAATTATAGTCTTTTTTGTGCTTAAAATTAGCGTTTGATTATTTATATATGCAAATATATAATCAAATGATTAATTTTTTATAAAAAAACTGTTAAAGAATATATGTTGTTTATTATTTATAATCAGTCTAAATAATAAGTGTATGAAAAACAGTGTGAATGATAGAATTAGGTTCTTTACAAAGAGTAATAATACAACCCTTAAAGAACTATGCAGTATAATTGGCATTGCACAAGGAACGCTAACGAATATGTTTTCTCGAGGGACATTACCCAGTTTTAATATGCTCGATAAAATATTAAAGGCTTACCCTGAACTTTCAGCCGATTGGTTAATTACCGGAGAGGGGCGGATGCTAAAGTCAGAACATAACATCGTAGATGACAATAACATAAGTAATAGTGAACAGCTAAATGGCACAAGCTCCGACACGAAAGAGATTGTGGGTATAATAAAGGATAAGGCTTTGTGCCTTGAAAAGATAATATCAGAGACTTGCCAATGCAATGAGCGCAATGACAAACAACTGACAGAAAAAGATTTACAAATAAATAAACTGATTGATCAGAACTCAAGGCTGCTTGATCAGGTCAGTAAATTAGTAGGTTTATTAAAGAAAGAGTAAGAAACTGTTTAAGTTTTACCAAAATATATTATTATACCTCTTTTTTCGTCCATCAAAGAAACGATGGAAAGAAAAGCACATGTCGCGCGTGGATGAACAGTAAAAGGTAAAGCGCTTTTGCCCACTTACTTTGATGTTAAGAAAATAATCATGTATCTTTGCGTTCAAAGAATTAAGGTCGCAGACCTACATGTTGCCTGTCCGAGTATCGCCGATTTCGGGGATTCTGATTTGGAAACACAATATTGAATGTATTTTTACTTATAACAGCGATTATGAACATATTATTATTAGGAAACGGAGGACGCGAGAGCGCATTGGCGTGGAAGATCAAGCAAAGTGGTAAAGTAGAGAATCTTTATGTGGCTCCGGGCAACGCAGGCACACATTTGATTGCAAATAACGTCGATTTATCCGCGATAGATTTTCCGGCGATAAAACAATTTGTGCTGAATAATAAGATAGATATGGTTGTTGTAGGACCGGAAGAACCTTTAGTGAGAGGAATTTACGATTTCTTCGCCAACGACGCGGAAATCAGCCACATACCGGTTATAGGTCCGTCCAAAGAAGGCGCTCAACTGGAAGGAAGCAAGGATTTTGCCAAACAGTTTATGATGCGTCATAACATTCCTACCGCCGGATATAAAAGCTTTACATTAAATCAATTAGATGAAGCATATCTGTTCTTGGAAGAATTAGAAGCTCCTTATGTGCTAAAAGCCGATGGTTTAGCCGCCGGAAAAGGAGTACTGATAATCAACGACAAAGAAGAAGCCAAACGAGAACTGAAAGAGATGCTGAGCGGTATGTTTGGCGACGCCAGCAAGACGGTTGTTATCGAAGAATTTCTGTCCGGAATAGAATGTTCCGTATTCGTATTGACGGACGGGGATTCGTACAAGATATTGCCTGTGGCAAAAGACTACAAACGGATTGGAGAAGGCGACACAGGGCTGAATACAGGAGGGATGGGAGCCGTGTCGCCCGTGTCTTTCGCCGACGAAACCTTTATGCGAAAGGTGGAGGAAAGGATAGTGATTCCGACGGTAGAAGGGCTAAAAAAAGATAACATCACCTATAAAGGATTCATTTTCATCGGCTTGATAAAAGTTAAAGGCGAACCAATGGTAATAGAATACAATGTGAGAATGGGCGATCCGGAAACAGAAGTGGTGATGTTGCGGATAAAGTCCGACTTAGTCTCCCTATTGGAAGGCGTCGCTACAAATACGCTTGACGATAAAACCTTAGAGAT
Source organism: Prevotella sp. (assembly GCA_031260865.1). Lineage (GTDB taxonomy): Bacteria > Bacteroidota > Bacteroidia > Bacteroidales > Dysgonomonadaceae > Dysgonomonas. Next base: position 1,490 of record JAISKQ010000019.1, on the reverse strand, counting down.
AGACGAACGATACGCGACGACAGTCATGCTTGTTTCGGGAGGTTATCCGGGCGATTACGAGAAAAACAAGGAAATATCCGGATTAGACCTCGCGCAGGACAGTATCCTTTTCCACGCGGGAACGAAGTTGTTAAACAATAAAGTCCTTACAAACGGCGGACGCGTCATAGCCGTCAGCTCGTATGGAAACACGAAGGACGAGGCTTTAGCCCTTTCTTTTAAGAATGCTGAAAAGATTTCGTTTGATAAAAAATATTATAGAAAAGATATAGGCTTTGACCTGTAAACCGTTAACTAAATAATTAACGAAAAACTTTCATTTACTTAATATGGCTTCAGTACCCAGATTTTATAAAAGTAACATAGCGGAAGGAAAAGGTATTTTGATCTTCTCCATCGTTCTTGCCACATTGCTTCGGATCGTATTTACCTTATCTTTTGACGCGCCGGAGATTGAAACGTCGGGCGAATACTTGTGGCAATATATTATTCCATTTGCGCAGAATCCGCTGTACTCCCTGATCGGCAGTTCCGCGATAGTCGGCTTTATGGCTATTTTCGTGACTCATATCAACGCGGACTTTGTATTGATAAGGAAACGCACATTATTGCCTTCCGCTATCACCATCTTGTTATTTAGCTGCCATCCGTCTTTTGTATGGATAACTCCCGCCTATTTCGGAATATTGTTTATGCTCTTTATTACAGCTGTCTTATTCAAGTCGTATAATGAAACAAGCAAAGCCCTTGTCGCTTTCAAGGCAACTTTTATCTTGGCATTGGGAAGTTTGTTTGCCCCTGCCCTATTGCTTTATCTGCCTCTCCTGTGGATTGCGCTCGCGTTGATGAGATGCTTCAACGGTAAATCAATATTGGCGTCTTTGCTCGGACTTCTTATTATCTATTTCCCTGCTTTTTCGTTCTATTTGTTTACTGATAACCTGAAAGGTTTTTTCCAACCTTTTATTTTTCTTGGCGCCGAGGCGTTAAAGAATCTTCCTTTCTTAAGCTTGGACACGGCAGAATGGGTAACTCTACTATTTTCAGCGCTTTTAATCTGTATCATAATCGGGGATAATTACATCAACAGGCATAAGGATAAAATAAAAGTAAGGGCGTATCTTTCTTTATTGAATTTTATAACGATAGCCGCTCTGGCTCTTTTTCTGTTTCTAAACATTACGCCAAGCGTGAATCTATATATATCAATAGGAATCGGATCCATGTTGCTGTCCCACTTTTTTGCCCTTGCCGACACAAAGAGGACAGCTGTTTCATTCTATTTTTACATGCTAATTTATATAGCGGTTTGCGCGTCATCTTTTTATACTATTATTGGCTGAAACAAAAGACATTAAGCGGCTGCGGCTTTATGCAGTATAAAATTTATACGTTGTTTTTCCTCTAAAAGTTTGCTGTATTCAACAAAAAGCAGTAATATTGCATCCGATTTCGGGAAAAACAGTTCCCAATCAGGTCCTATAGCTCAG
>JAISKQ010000138.1 GCA_031260865.1 Prevotella sp. | reverse complement strand
TAAGCTCAAACACGTTTTCGTTTTACGCCTTTTTCGCCCTGCGGGTGCCCCGTCCATGAAGTAAACGGCGTTGGCTGACGCACGACGAGACTTCGGCGGGGTATTAGTATAATGTAATTGAACCAATGAAATTTAAGCAGGTTCTCAAAACTTTAAAAAGGTAACAAAAGTAACAGTTTTCGGGTAACATCGCTTCGTGCCATTCTTCTTGTAAACTTGCAAGCTTGTACACTCAAAACTAAAAAGTAACAAAAGTAACACTTTTAGTTATTATCGCTTTGCAGCATTCGTATTTCTTCTCGTAACTCGTAACTCGTAACTATTCTTACAACTTATTACTTAAAACTCAAAACTTCCAACTCATATATATAGATAATTTTGTCTGATAAAAATGCAGTTTTCGAGACATATTTTTTGATTTTTTTTTATAACTGTTTAGATCTTATAGGTTCAATTTCATTCATCGTTTCTCGCGACTCGGCATAATCGAAATAAATTCCGCTTCTGCTCTCGCTGCTTGAAACGTTCAATAACATTAGCCGTTTCTCGCGACGAATGAAATCGAACTCGTAAATCAAAAAGTCTGCGCATTTTTACAGGATATGTGCAAAATATAAACCGCTGAATATAAAACCCAAACAATTATATTTTTTTTATGACAAATTGACAATTTTAATAATTGAAATATTCTTTTATTCAGATATTAAAAACTAAATTTGTAACTCAATAAAAAATTGATAGATAGTTAACGAATTAATAAATTTAGAGTATGTATAAGACCTGTTTTATACAACTCTTTTCAGTATGACAGCTAAAAAAATTATGGGAAAAGAAATTAAATTCAGCCTCGTTTATCGCGACATGTGGCAATCCTCCGGGAAATACCAGCCGCGTGTCGACCAACTGACACAAGTCGCGCCTGTGATTATCGACATGGGTTGTTTTGCCCGCGTTGAAACTAATGGTGGCGCTTTTGAACAAGTTAATCTGCTTTACGGAGAAAATCCGAACAAAGCGGTTCGTGAATGGACTGCTCCTTTCAACAAAGTGGGTATCCAAACACACATGCTTGAACGCGGATTGAACGCGTTGCGCATGTATCCTGTGCCAAAAGACGTTCGTCAGTTGATGTTTAAAGTAAAACATGCTCAAGGAACCAATATATCCCGTTCTTTCGACGGACTAAACGACCCTCGCAACCTCGAATTATCCGTAAAATACGCGAAAGAAGCCGGCATGATTTCTCAAGCCGCCCTTTGCATCACTTCTTCTCCAATACATACAGTCGATTATTATATGAATTTCGCCGATAAATTAGTGGAATTCGGAGCGGATGAATTATGTTTGAAAGACATGGCGGGCGTTGGTCGTCCGGCTTTCCTCGGACAATTGGTGAAAGCGTTGAAAGACCGCCATCCAAATGTCGTTATTCAATATCACGGGCACACCGGGCCCGGCTTCTCCGTGGCTTCTATGCTTGAAGTGGCGCGCGCGGGAGCCGACTATGTGGATACTGCCATCGAGCCTTTGGCTTGGGGTATGGTTCACCCTGATGTTATCACGATACAGGCAATGTTGAAAAACGCAGGCTTCACAGTTCCCGACATCAATATGGGCGCTTACATGGAAGCACGCGCGTTAACCCAGTCGTTCATGGACGACTTCTTGGGTTACTGGATCGACCCTTCCAACAAAGTGATGAACTCGTTACTTGTCGGCTGCGGTCTTCCGGGCGGTATGATGGGGTCAATGATGGCAGACCTTAGAGGTATGCACTCGGCTATCAATATGGCGCTTCGCAACAACGGTAAAGCGGAAGTCACATTGAACGACCTGGTGGTACAATTGTTTGAAGAAGTTGAATACATCTGGCCTAAACTTGGTTATCCGCCATTGGTGACTCCATTCAGCCAATACGTGAAGAACATCGCGTTGATGAATATATTCGCGATGGCGCAGGGACAACCTCGTTTCTCCAATATCGACAAAGACAGTTGGAACATGATACTTGGTAAAACAGGTAAACTTCCGGGCAAATTGGATGACGAAATCGTTGAATTGGCTAAATCGAAAGGTCTTGAATTCTATACAGGTAATCCTCAGGATGAATATCCTGACGCTCTTGATTCATATCGCAAAGAAATGGACGAAAACGGTTGGGATTACGGTCAGGATGACGAAGAACTGTTTGAACTTGCCATGCACGACCGTCAATACCGCGACTATAAATCAGGCTTAGCCAAAGAACGTTTCAACGCTGATCTTGAAAAAGAAAAAGCGAAAGCCGGCGCGCCGATCGTCGTAACCCGCCAGGTTGTTGAAGTTCCCGCGTTTGACGCGGAAGCCATTCAGGCTAAATACCCTGACGCGAAACCGCTTCAATCTACTGTTAGCGGACAAGTTATCTGGCAGGTGGATGTGGATGATGTATCTACCGCTCCTGTTATCGGGACATCCGTTAAAGAAGGAGACGTCGTATGCTTTGTTCAAACATACTACGGTATCGAAGAAGTGAAAGCGCTTACTTCCGGTAAGATTGTTCAGATAGAAACCAAACAAGGAGCTAAAGTTCAGAAAAACCAGGTACTTGCCTATATAGACTAATCCTTTGACAAATAAAAACGAAAAGGAGTTTTATATTTCATAAAACTCCTTTTTTATTCACACATAACTACATAGCAAATAGCCATTAAACAAAACTCATAGAACAAACCTTTTCGGAATAAATAAGATTTGACTATGAAAAAAGTCTTAGCTTTGAGATTAGGATGCTTTATTTCAAACATTATATAACAGATTCCACATTGCTGGGAATATGGAAAGTAGAAGAAGACCGTACCGGATTACTTTCCATGCTGTCTCGTCACGAATGGGTGCAAAACATACATTCGATACGATCGGAATCCCGTGTCCTCGAAATATTATCGACCCGCGTACTGATAAAAGAACTGACAGGAGAAGAAAAGGAGATACGGTATAATGATACGGGCAAACCCTTTTTGGTCGACGGGTCGTACCATGTCGGCGTATCACACACCAAAGGTTATGTAGCCGTTGCCATAAACCAAGAAATACCAATCGGGTTGGATATAGAATATATATCCGAAAAAATCAAACGGGTACAAAGCCGCTTAGTCGCGACGGATGAGTACATTGATCCCGAAAATGATTTAATTCATCTGCTCTTACACTGGTCGGCAAAAGAAGCCATGTTCAAATTTATAGATGTGGAAGGGGTGGATTTCCTTCAGCATCTGTTCATCAATAAGTTTATACCCGAACAGGGAGGCGTCTTTTCCGCGTTTGAGACCCGGACAACGCGTAACTTTCGTTTTGACGCCTATTACAAGGTTGAAAAAGAATTTGTGTTGGTTTGTATCGAAGCGGCAGGTTAGATTTCAATCAATAGCCGGCAATTGAAAGCTAACGGATAATTGCTCAAATTTACGCTACAAAAATTTGGGTTGATGTATTTTATTTAATTTAAGCGGCTGATTTCTTTTACACCTTTTACCGTCTTTAGTTTCTTCATTAATCCGTTCAGTATATCCGTATTGTTCAGCATGACCGATATACTCCCCTGAAATAGCCCGTCGTTGGAGTCTATACTGATAGAACGCATACTGACGCCTGTCTCTTTGGCTATAATAGAAGTCAGGTTATTAACGATACCAATATCGTCATTTCCTATCACACGCAGGGTCACCGTGTAGGTAGAACCTGATTTCCCCGACCATCTGGCAGGAATAACCCTATATACGAACCGTGAAAACATATCCCGCGCGTTCGGACAATTTTTTCGGTGTATCTTTATTCCCTGTGAAGACACAAAGCCAAATATCTCGTCGCCATATATCGGATTACAGCACTTCGCCAATTTATAGTCCACTCCGGTAAGGTTTTGGTCGATTATTAATTCTTCGTTCTTTGCCGAATCTTTTTCCTCTTCACGGGTATGAACAACATATTTGTCCGCGCTTACAGCCTCGTGTTTTTCGTGTAACTCAGCCTCTTTCTTTTCCAGTTCTACATACTGGTCTATGACGGTGTTTACATCAAGGTTTCCCTTCGCTATCTGAATATAAAAATCAGTAATCGTTTTAAATCCGAGCTTCTTTATCAGACGCATCATAATGGATTCGTTGATTTCTATCTTACGATTTTTGACCCGGCGTTTAAGTTGCTCTTTGGCGATTTCAACTTGCTTGTTCGCTTCTTCTTTGAGGCTCTGGCGTATTTTATTTTTAGCTTTCGCGGTCACGACAAAGTTTAACCAATCTCGTTTTGGCGACTGATTTGGCGACGTCAGAATCTCTATCTGGTCTCCGTTTTTCAATTTATGACGGATTGAGACATTACGCCCGTTAACCTTGCCCGATATACACGTTGACCCCACGCCGGAGTGAATAGAGAAGGCGAAATCAAGAATCGTCGCTCCATAAGGCAGTTTATGCAAATCGCCTTTCGGCGTAAACACATAAATCTCATCCTCATAAAGGTCTAATTTGAAGTCCTC
>JAISKQ010000249.1 GCA_031260865.1 Prevotella sp. | reverse complement strand
AGAATAATGTCATGAATAAGACTATCGACGATTATTTTCGGATGAGGCTGTACGATGGAGAGATATACAAAACAACCAACATGGAAAATAAGTTTTTGAGCGAAAAGTATAAGACTCCCAAAGAATTGAAAGAAGCCCAACAAAAAATAGAGGGTGAACTGGAACAATTCGATAAAGATCTATGGGTTTTAAATGATTCGATCAATAACTTGCCGGCAAATAATAAAAACGCGAAACAAAACAAGGCTAAAGCGCCGAAAATGAGCAAGCCTAAAAACGCATCATCCGCCGCGACCTATTCGGCAAGGGACAGAAGGTGAGACGCTTATGCCTCAAAATGAGCGGGATTTTATTTCAGGTTATTTATTAAATATCCTTTAGCCGGAAACAACTGATTCAGAGTCTTTTTTACGCTTTGCTTTTCTTCGGTGGTTGCCTGTGAGCATACACGCGTGATTTCATCAAGTTTTGATTCCCCTATTATGGCAAGAAGAGGGGACGATGGGCGCGCTTCATATAGCTTCCGAAGATCAGACATCGCCTCAATCATGTGTATCCGTCCGCGTGACGGGTTGGCGGACATTTCGTCGAGACCTGTACGGTGATAGTTGTACCAGAATGAATGAAAGCTTTTAGAACTCTCATCGGTCAGCGCGACGGCGAGGTCATAGCGGTTGTCATTCTTCCCGGAAAAAGGTTCCCATCCTTTCGTATTCAATGATTGAGCCATATTGGCTATCTCCATGGCTTTCGCGAAATACGGCGCGCCGCCGTTGAGGGAGAATGAGTCAAAATCAAGTCCGATAATAACATAAGCATAGAAAGAGATTACAGCGACAAGATTGTTATTTAAGATAACATTGTTGACGTCAAGAGATTCTCCTTGTGTATAACTAAACTCAAATTTGGTGTCCCTGAAATTGAGCAAGGTGGTAATATAGGACGAATTATATACAGGTCGCCGCGATGTGACTTGCATTTCGGCGGAGAAGTTATTGTCGTTCTTTTCGTTTATCGAAATGGCTACGGTGCAGTCTATACGCTCGTTATTGTTGAAGGTCGCGTTTGTCCATTTATGATTGACCAATATTTGATTGATCGATCTTTCCATATCCGAGAACAGTGACGCGTTCGCCGCGGGTATTTTTTTCGTGTTAATACTCAACTTGGCGTTCAATTCTTGGGACTGAGCGGGTATGACTGCCATTATGATGGTGATAATAAATAAAATATATCTTGTCATTTTACTCAAGGTTATAGGTTATACTCAATACTTTAAATTCGGTACGGCGATTTATCTGATCTGCCGTATCTTGTTGTTCAGGGGGTAGGCTTTTGATAAACTCTTCGGTAAGCGACTCTCCCTCTTTGAGGAAATCGTATTTCCTAAGTACGGCTTTGGTTACGGTTTTGGGCTGTGTTTTCCCTTTCCCCACAGCCGACAATCGTTCTTTGGCTATGCCTCCGGCAATCAGATAATTGACAACCGATTCGGCTCTTCGCTGCGAGAGCTTTATATTATATTCATCCGATCCTTTTCTGTCGGTATGCGCCGATAGCTCAATGGTGACATTCGGATTGACGCTAAGCAGTTCAATCAATCCGTCGAGTTCTTCTTTCGATTCGGGACGTAATGTCGCCTTGTCAAAGTCATAAAAGATATTTTCCAGTACCACCGGTTTATTGATAGGAGTCAGTATAAAATCAACCAGATAGGTCGAATCTTTTTTCATGGCAATGGTTTTGAGCGACATCCTTGCATTCAGGTGATCTTTGGCGCTGGCAAGGAATACATAATCCACCCCTTGGCTTACATCCATTTTATATGTGCCGTCGTTCTTTCCGGGGAATCTCATGTTTGTACCGTCCTTGCCGACAACCCTTATCGTGGCATTTGTAATAAACTCATCATCTGTATCTACAATATAGCCCTCGGCGATGGTTGTTATGACAGGGTAAGTGAAAGAATAAATATGGTCGGAACCTTTCGCGTCTCCGCGGTTGGAACTGAAAAACCCGCTTTCTTTTTCACCTTCGAAGGTAATGCCGAAATCATCGGACGAGGAGTTTATCGGGAATTTCATGTTTTCTATCGACCATTGTTTTCTCTCCTTATTATAATAGGCTTTGTATATATCCAATCCGCCCATCCCCACATGCCCGTCGGAAGAAAAATAGAGCGTGGAGTCATTCCGCATGTACGGGAACATTTCGTCTCCGGCGGTATTGATTTCCGGACCCAAATTCTCTATATATTCCACCATATCGCCGACCATACCGGCGCGCCAAATATCTTTCCCTCCATATCCGCCGGGCATATCCGATACAAAATACAGGAAGTCGCCGGATGGAGTTATCGCCGGATGGGCATACACACTGACGGAATCCCTTTTGTTAATGTTTATTTTCGTTCCCGCGCCCCATGAACCGGAAGACCTGTAAGACACATAGATGGCAGGAAAGGAGGTATTTACCGAATCGAGCTTAGTCTGCGTGAAATACATGGCTGTTCCTGTTGAAGAAAAAGATGTTGTACCTTCATCGGACGATGTATTGATGGCTGACTCCACATGTTCGGGCTTCATCCACTTACCGGTTTCATCCTTTCGAGCCATGAATATATCATTGAGTTTTGCCCCGGTGATGTTACTGATCGTATCTCCGATAACGTCGTCCCTGTTGGATGTAAAATAGATTTGGCTATAGTCGGGCGGTAGCAGCATAGGGCTAAATTCTCCTCGCCTCGAATTAAATAGATCCATCTTTTTTACGGTGTATAGTGTAGGGCCGGCTTTCCATTCGGGAGCTGTTTTTGAGCCTTCCAACCCGTTTAACGCGAATTTATTATCCGGATATAGTTTAAGAAATGCGGTATAATACTTTATCGCTTGCTTATAGTCTCCGGCTTTCTGTAACGATCGCGCGTACTGAAGATTAATCGTACTGTCGCTGACATTGTTGCGTACAGCGTTGGCGTAGGCGGCATTAGCGAGTAAAGGCGTATTCAGCAAACGGTAGCTTTCCGCCAGTCGGAGGGCGACTACCCCGCGTAATTCTCTTTTTTTATCGGGGGTTTTACGATATATTTTGCTATACATGCCTGCAGCCACAAAGTATTCACCCTGAGCGAATTTCTTGTCGGCGTCTTCCACCTTTAGCGGCTTGCAAGAGCATATCGACAGCAGTATAAGGATTGCCGGTATATAAGATATATATTGTTTCAAGACTGATGTATGTAAGTTGTTACAGACTACAAATATAACTTATTTCTGTTTAGAATATTGTTTCTATTTGCCGGAAACATTTGTCCGGTTGGATTTTGAGGAAAAAAAGGCTTCGGTGTAAAATCCGAAGCCCTTATATTAGAATAAATGGCGGCTAATATTATTTCTTTTCTTTCAACGCGTTAAAGATCAGTACTTCCAATTCTTCGGCAAGTTCAGGATTGTCTTTGATGGTATCTTTGGCGGCATCGCGTCCTTGTCCTAACTTTGTATCGTTGTAGCTATACCATGAACCGCTTTTTTTGATAACACCAAGTTCCGAGCCTAAGTCAACGATTTCACCCGAACGGGAAATCCCTTCGCCGTACATAATGTCAAATTCGGCTTTGCGGAATGGTGGCGCCACCTTGTTCTTCGCTACTTTCACACGGGTTTGGCTGCCTTTTACCGTATCACCGTCTTTTAATTGTCCGATGCGGCGGATATCGAGACGTACCGAGGAATAATACTTCAGGGCATTACCTCCGGTTGTCGTTTCGGGAGAACCGAACATAACGCCGATTTTATCACGCAATTGGTTAATGAATATACAGGTTGTGCTTGTCTTATTGATAGCGGCGGTTAATTTGCGCAATGCCTGCGACATCAAACGGGCTTGCAATCCCATTTTAGAATCGCCCATCTCTCCCTCTAATTCGGCTTTAGGCGTAAGGGCTGCTACCGAGTCTATCACAATAATGTCGATGGCAGATGAACGGATAAGCTGCTCTGTTATTTCCAAGGCTTGCTCTCCGCTATCGGGCTGCGATATGTAAAGATTGTCAATATCCACGCCTAACTTTTCCGCGTAGAATCGGTCGAAAGCATGTTCCGCGTCTATGAACGCGGCGATTCCTCCGGCTTTTTGGGCTTCCGCGATAGCGTGAATAGCCAGGGTTGTTTTACCTGACGATTCGGGTCCATATATTTCCACTACTCTGCCGCGAGGGTATCCGCCTACACCCAAAGCAGCGTTCAACCCTATCGAACCGGTTGAAATAACGGCTATTTCATCGACTTTTTCATCGCCCATCTTCATTATCGAGCCTTTACCGTAACTCTTTTCAATCTTGTCCATCGCGGCTTGCAGCGCTTTTATTTTATCTGTATTCGGCGTTGCTGTTTTGTCTTTTTCTTCTGCCATTATTTTTATAATTATTTGTAAATAAATTTTTTATGGATTCAATATTTGTCGCGCGTGTTCTTTTGTTTTTATTTCTTTAGGGCTAATGACCTTCTCTATAATTCCTGCTTCGTTGATAAGGAATGTGGTGCGGAAAGTCCCCATGTATTTGCGTCCGGCAAGTGTTTTTTCACCCCATACGCCAAATTGTTCGACCAATTTTTTATCGGTGTCGGCGATTAGAAGGAATGGCAGTTGCTGCTTTTCAATAAATTTTCGATGCGAATTTTCATTATCCACACTAACTCCTATTACTTGATAGCCGGCTTTTCTCAACAGTGAAAAGTTATCCCTGAAGCTACAAGCTTCGGCTGTACATCCCGGAGTGTTGTCTTTAGGATAAAAATACAAAACCAACTTACTTCCTGCATAATCAGCGGCTTTTACTTCTTTTCCATCTTGATCGGTTCCCAGTATATCCGGTATTTTGTCTCCTATGTTCAATGCCATATTAAAATTGTTCTTTGTCGTTTTAGTTTAAATTATTTCACATCAAACCACTTATTATTTGTGGGCGGGTTATATTCTTCCATCCTGTCCAGTAAGCGGTTTATATTGTCATCTACTAACAATAGATTTTGATAATCTTCTTTCAAAAATCCGTTTTCTATCATCTTTCGCGACATAGCCATCAACGGATCATAATATCCATTTGTGTTCAGTAGGGCAACGGGCTTCTTGTGTAAGGCTAATTGCGCCCATGTAAGCATTTCAAACAATTCGTCCAAGGTCCCGTATCCGCCCGGAAGCGCTATCGCTCCGTCGCAAAGTTCATTCATCAAAGCCTTTCGCTCGTGCATTGTCTTTACAATGTGTATTTGGGTAAGTTTGGTATGTTCCAGTTCTTTGCTTTTCAGAAATTCGGGAATCACACCTACTACTTCACCTCCCGCTTCCAACGCTCCGTTGGCGACATGTCCCATAAGCCCGACGCGCGCCCCGCCATAGACGATACCATAACCTCTGTGGGCGATGGTTTGTCCCAGCAGCGCCGTCTGTTCGGCATATACTTTGTCTGTGCCTGTGGACGAACCGCAAAATATTGATATATATTTCATTTGTAAATTTACTACTCTAAAAAACAAAGATAGTAATATTCTCTCATAATTTTATTAATAAAATGTGCTGTTGAAAACTTTTGAATAGTAACTTTGCTAAAACATAGCCTGTTTTGTGAAACAGGCTGAAACTGATGAAGTATGAAATATATTTTGTTTTCGATAAGCGTAATCTTTCTGTTATTATCCGGTTGCGGTGCTGCACGGCAAACATCGTCCAATGTAGAGGGCTGGCACAACATAGCCGTCACGGAAACCGAAGAAATCTTCGTTGATACTCTGAGTATCCGCCACGAAGGGGCTGTCGCGTACGCCCGGGAAAAAAGAGTTTATGTCACGGCTGAAAGCAGAAAAAACTATGTGGATAAGATAAGGAATGTATATGCAAAAATGGGTAAGCCCGAAAAAGCAGATAAGTGGAATGATTACAGCTATTGCATCTACTACAGCTTGTATGATTGCACGAATAAGCGATTCAGAGTTTTATCGGTAGAAGATTATGATTCAACAGGAAAACTGATAGCAAAAACGACTTCTTCAAAGAAGGATATAAAGTGGCTGAATGTTGACAATGAAACGGTTGGCGATTATACTTTCTTCTTTGTGTGCGACTATTAATGAATGAAGAATTAGATATTATTTGTAGCTTCGCGCCATTTTTAGTCCTTCATTCTTCATTTGAGTATTGAGTACTTAATACTTAGAACTTATTACTCAAAACTTAGAACTTATTACTCAAAACTCATTCTCGATGATGTGTTTAGTTTTACTAAAAAAGGGGTGCGCAAGTTATTTATAGATAAACAAATGCACTTAGTTGATTGTTATTTCTATAAACAAACTATATTTGTTAAAAGGGGAAATGTATTATTTATAAAATACAGCACATTATGAAAGGATTTATATTAGGATTGGCTGTTGGCGCACTGGGTGTGTACGCAGCATTGAAATTATCGGACGAAGAAACCAGACAGGAATTGCGTTCGAAAGTAAATACCGTTGCTGATAAAGCAAAAGCGGAGTTGGATTATGGGCTTACCGTGGGAAAAAGCAAAGCATTGCGCGCGGGGGTAAAAGCCAGGCAAGAAGTAAGAAAGGGCAAACAGAAGATTAATCAGATAACAGGTGATGTAGCCGGAAAACTGGCAAGTGAATTGTCTGAAATAGAGGCAAAGGCAAAAGCGAACGCTTAGAAACAGTTTCTTAATCTTTCAGATACATAATTATAGAAAAGGGACGATTGTGTTTTATTTCACAATCGTCCCTTTTCGTTTATGCTTCAGATTAAAACAGCCTACCTTGGAGCCAAACCGTCATTACTACGATTCGATTTTATACCGGGTACAACAAGCGGTTTTTGAAAGAAGTCCATAAAGTTATTATAGGTACTTTCGTAATACATCTTATTGAAGAGCACTTCCGAGCCTAAAAGCGCTTCATCGTCATACTTTATTTTGGCGGATATTTTTGGCGTGCAATTTTCTTTAGATGTTTCAGAACCGTATTTAGAACACTCTTGTTGGAAAATAAAGAAACGAGAGATATCCTTTGTTGACGACAACTTATATTGAAGAATCAGATAGTTGGTTTTGAAAATAATAGCATCCGCGCGTTTTGGAGTATCAATGACTTCTTCCGATGATTTTATCATATCCTCTAATTTATGGCTTAAAATGGCATAAGAAACGAGCGGGAAGCGGAGTATAGACGAATTGTCCAGATTCGCGAAAGTGTCTAAGTAATCTTCTTTAGCTATTAAATAGAAACTTTCTCCGGTATATTTTTCAAACCGGGTAATCAGTATATAATCCTTATCGTGGTATTTAAAGTTTCTCATTTCGTATCTGCCCACTGTTTCAAAGCGGTATGTCGGATCCGAGTCTTTTACCCAATCGCCGGCGCTGTTCTTATACCATCCCTCTATGCCCGAAAACGCGGCTATTGGAGCTGAAACGAAGGCTCTTTCTCTAATTTGTCTGTCGAAGAGTCCGTCAGTGTTCTGTGCTTGAGAATCGTCCTGCGATGCATTGACCGACACAGGTGATATGGGCTGACCGGAATCAGAGGCTTTCGGTTCCGTATTTGGCAAAATGCCATTATCTATTTGTTGTTTAGCGGCTACGGGCGTTTCCTTTTCCCCTAAGTCAAATTCCTTGTTCTGAAATTCGTTTGAGGCAGGCAACAAAATCCGCTTAAAATCATTCCATTTTATTTCAAAGTAACCGGCTATTAAGGGGTCATTGGATTCATTGGCTTTTTCGGGTAAAATGAATCGTACGACATCTTCATTATCTACGTGTTGCGCGTTTATGCTAAAGTCGTATTTAAGGGCGTTTTCATTGGTTTGAATTGATTGCTTCATCAGTTGAAGCAGCTTGCTGACCGAATATATACCATCGCTGTTGGACATGAATCCGAAAGAAGAAGAGTGAATCGTAAGGGTTTCACCTGTTTTGGCCGCTATAGCCGCCGCTATATCTGAGTAAGATTTATTTGTCATTAAAAAGTAGTAAATCCTGTTTTCGTTTTGTGCGTTTGAAAGACGTACAGCCGTTTCATACAATAACGCGTATATGTCTTGCCCACCGTTTCTTAATGATATTAATTGCAACCACTTAAAACTCTGTGGAACGGAATATCGCGTTGATTCATCCAACTTTGTGCCGGATATGGCGTTTTGATTCGAAATCCAATTTCCTAAAACATCCAATTTCCATCCGGTAGCCTCCCTTAATTTTTCCGATTGGGTTTGGATAATCAGGCTATTATCGTCGATTTTTACATTCCGGCTTTGTCCTGAGACCTGAGAAGCAAAGCTAAAGGTCAATATAATTAAAGTAATTAATTTAAAGTTCTTCATAAGCAGTTTATTTATAAGTAGTTATGTGTTTATTCTATTTTATTTCCAAAAGGGACAAGAGCAAGATGGATGAGTTTGAAGTGCTGTTTTCCAAATGGTATGCCTATAATTGTGACGCAGAATAATATACCCCAAAGGAGGTGGGTAAGAGCTATCCAAAAACCGCCGATTATGATCCATATAATATTCATTACAAGGTTTAGGCAACCAAGCGAGTCTTCATCTTTTCGCACGTTTCTGCCAAAAGGCCAAAGGGCAAGGATGCCTAACTTAAAAGCTTGCAAGCCAAAGGGAATACCGATGATTGTAAGTATCATAAGAAAGCCGGCGATAAAATACTCGATAGCTATCGTAAAACCGCCAAAAACAACCCAGATTATGTTACCTAATGTTTTCATAATAAAAATTAAACAAATGTAATAGGTTTTTAGTTATTGAGATTGTTTTTTTTTGTGAATTTTCAGAAACGTAATTCTTATTATTAAAAAATAATTCGTTTTTTTGTAGTAAATACTTATTTATGTTTAGAATTTTTAATGTTATTCCGCTTGTTTGCATCGTTTGCCTGCTTGGTAGCTGTAAGCGCTATGACGGTGACGCTACAAACCGGAAACTAATACAGGGAAAGTGGAAACTTGTTGATGTAGAGCATGAATACTATGATTCTATCCGGATAGATTATGATAAACAATCTACATATCTTGTTTTTGATAGAAGCGACTGCACTCAACTGATGCCCGGAACGGATACATCATATTACACTTTCTCAATACATAACTATACATTATTTCTTTATATAGATTCTATTTTCGATAACAGGCTCGATATAAGTGTTTTGACGTCTGATTCCTTAATCTTGTCCCGAGGGATAGCCAATCGTTGGAAATATAGGAGAATGGAAGAATAAGTATTGTTCAATCTTTATATATTTCTTATTTTACTTTTTTCAGATATCTTTTTTCCTGATAGTAGAGTTCCGGATTGCTTTCTAACCGGAATTGATTTTTATCTACGTATGTGTCAACCGTCTCATTTCCAACCGTC
Source organism: Prevotella sp. (assembly GCA_031260865.1). GTDB lineage: Bacteria > Bacteroidota > Bacteroidia > Bacteroidales > Dysgonomonadaceae > Dysgonomonas. The sequence goes on along the minus strand of JAISKQ010000249.1, from coordinate 8,888 downwards.
TGTTTTTGCCAGTCATTGAGCCATAACCAGAAAGCGTAGGTTTCGATTCTTCCTGTTTCCGGATCATACGCGGGAATAAAGTAATAGATGATGTCGTCAACTATTTTAATCTTCAGATTATTATACGCGTACCAAAGAGTGGAACCATCCGGTTGAAGAACTTTTACTTTAAGGGAAACTATTTTATCCCCGTTATTGTCATATCCATACGTGTACGAATTACCACTAAGGCTATCGAGCTGTAACTTGGAATATCCTTCCACCCATCTAGAATTTTCAAGCAGCGCGTAATCATATATTTCCCATGTACCGACCAGCTTATCGAAATTTTTGTCTATATCTATCTTCTCTACATCCGGATGCGCATTCGGAGCTAAGCTCATATTGCGCAAGGCTCGGTTGTCTCTCACGCTGTATCCTTTTACAGTATAATATTTATAAACAATGAAGGTCTCCCTTTTCTCTGAAAGATAACTCAGATTTTCAATGTTCTGATACAAGGTATCTCTTCCTTGATACTTGGTGACGTCCATAATAAGTTCGTCTTTGTTGATCTTATATGTGCCTTCGTCAACCAAATTAAGGAGGTCGTATCCTCTAAATTTATATAAATCATTTTCTTTGTAAAATTCATTCGTAAAGCCGTCATAATCAGGACTTCGGTAGGCGCCAAAGCCGGATACGGTTTTGTCGGAATAATATACTTCCCATTTTCCCAACAAATCATCTTCTTTAGGATCTATAATTTTAGAATCCGGAAGAGTATCCGGTGAATCATCACTATTACAACTGCTTATCCCTATGGTGAAAATAAGGGAAAAGAGAGAAATATATAGATATAATTTTTTTTTCATTTTGCAAAATCTTGTGCTTTTAATGTTTACAAATATATAACAAATCAAGATAAGTATAAAAAATAAATTACAAATTTTAAAGATAAGTAACAGTATCTATTTAATATAACATTATTTAGTCCTCTTTTACTTACTCCTCCAACCGTCCAAAGGGGAGGCGGTCTCCGCTTCTTAGGCGGGATTGGGGGAAGTGGTCTACTTTTCTCCGTCTTGTCTGATAATATTTACTAACGTACTAATGACGCGGATTATTATATAAGGATTCATTTACTTTGAATCATTTTTATTTTCATTGATTATATCCTGTTTTCTCAGTACTAACTTGTAGCTGTAGCCATAATCTGTAACGAGGGTGGTCATCACGCCATTGTCGATAGAAATTACCTTGAATGATACTTGTCTCGCTATCCTGTTACGGGCGCTGCCTTCCAAGAAATCATAATAGACGACATTTATGGAATCGCCCTGAATACTATATTTTCCTGCCACATTGAATAGGATAATGCCTTCGGACGCTTCTCCCAAATGGAAGATATTGTTGTCGCGGAAGATATAGGTATAAGGGTATTTGTTGTCCGTCTCTTTGACTTCAACCCATCGACCTGTAATATCTTCTTTGCTCAGCGTGTCTTGCGAGAATACACTTTGAGCAAAACAACAAAAGATTAAGAATAAGAATACTTGTTTCATAATGTAAGTGTTTTAGTCCGTAAAAAGTAAATAGCCGTTCGCTATCAACTGACAACTATTCCAAATCCACGACCGTAATACCCGTTCCTCCGAACTGTACGTGCTCATCCTGATAATTCCGTACTCCGGGAGTCGTACGCAGGTAGTCGCGGATAATTTGCCTCAACACGCCTGTGCCTGTGCCATGAAGGATGCGGACACGCGAAACGCCGACCAACACAGCATCGTCTATAAAATACATGACGGCTTGTAACGCCTCGTCTCCACGCATACCCCTGACGTCGATCTCCTGCTTGAAGTTGAGCTTTTTATCGCGCGTGTCATCGCTTACGGCAGCGCTGACCAATGTGCTTCGGGTCTCCTTCTTCACTTGGTTTTTGCTTATATATTCCAGCGTGTCAAGCTTTACCGTCGATTTTATCATCCCGAAAACCACTGTCACGGCGCCTTTTTGTATATCCAATACCTGTCCGATAGACGTTTGCCCTTTTATACGGACATAGTCATTCACCGATATTATTTGCGGCTTCTGCTCTTTGGGCTGCTTTTCCTTTTGTTTTTTGTTTTTCTCCTTTTCCTTTAGCTTTTGTATTTTGAGCGCTATTTTATCATTCGCGAAGCTGTCTTCTTGTTCCAGCGTAGCCTTGAACTCGTTAAGCGATTGGCGGGCATGTTTCGTTTTTTCTTTTTCAGCCTGTGATTCGCGTATTGCCCGTATCGTGTTTTCTATCTTCGCGTTGGCATCTGACAATATGCGTTCCGCGTCGGTTTTGGCTTGTCGGAGTATTTCCTTGCGCTGTTTGTCAACGCCGAGCAAGTCTGTTTCGTAGGTTTCGGTAATCTCTTCCAGCCGTTTCTCTTTTTGGCGGATGCTCTGCCTTTTTGTTTCCCAATAACGCTTGTCCCGCACAATGTCCAGCAGGTATTTGTCCATATTAATGTAGTCGCTTCCCACAATCTCCGACGCGTCGGCGATGACGTCTTCCGGCAAACCTATTTTCCGGGCTATCTCTATGGCGAACGAACTGCCGGGATTGCCGATAGAAAGTGTGAATAGAGGTTGCATCAGGTGGCGGTCGTAAAGCATGGCGCCGTTGATGATTCCTTTGTTTTCGTTGGCATAGTGTTTTAAGTTCTGATAGTGGGTGGTGATGACCCCAAACGCGCCTTTTTCATTAAAACGTTTGAGTAACGATTCGGCGATCGCCCCGCCTATCTGAGGTTCTGTGCCTCCGCCAAATTCGTCTATCAGCAGTATTGCCCTTTTATCGCAATTTCTGACGAAGAATTTCATGTTGGTAAGGTGTGAACTATATGTGCTGAGGTCGTTTTCGATGGATTGTTCATCGCCTATGTCGATAAATATCTTGTCAAAGACGCCTACTATCGAATTTTCCGCCAACGGGATCGGTATTCCGCACTGGACCATATATTGCAGCAGCCCCACCGTTTTCAGGCAAACCGATTTTCCTCCGGCATTCGGTCCCGATATAATCAGGATGCGGTTGTCGTCTTCCAGTTCTATATCGAGAGGTACGATTTGCTTGTTTTGTTTTCGGTGCGAGATAAAGAGCAAAGGATGTTTAGCCCTGTACCATCTGATAATCTGTTTGTTTTCCATCGTCGGCTTGATGGCGCCAAGGTCAACCGCGAAAGCGGCTTTCGCCCTGATGAAGTCTATCATTGCCAAAAATTCGTACGATTGCAGTATGTCGGGTACGAGGGGACGCAGGATGTCTGTAAATGTAATGAGTATTTTTATGATTTCGCGTCTTTCTTCACTTTCCAGCTCCCGTACGCGGTTATTGGCTTCCACCACTTCCGCCGGTTCTATAAACACGGTTTTTCCCGAAGCGGATTCGTCATGCACGATGCCTTTTATCTTACGCTTAAACGCCGGCGCGACAGGGATAACCAAACGTCCGTCGCGCATAGTAGGCGTCACATCTTTTTCTACCAGTCCCTCGTTCTGAGCGGCTCGCAGGATCGCGTTCAGGCTGCGCGAGATACCGCCCGATACATGAGCTATATCCCTGCGTATCCGACTCAATTCGGGAGACGCGTTGTCTTTTATCCGCCCGAATTTATCAAGGATGGTATCTATTTTGTTTATCAGCCGGGGAAAAACAACGACTTCGCCCGCCAACGCGTATAAGTGCGGGTACGGGGTATTCTCTTCCTCTTCTTTTTTCAGGAAAGAAACGATGTCGCGTATGGTCTGTAACGAGCGGCGCAAGTCAAACAGCGCCGGTTCGTCTATCCACGTGCCTTCTACCCGTATATTCCGTAACGAAGGGCGTACATCAAGAAAATAATTTGTCGGAAAATCATCTTCTTCTTGTATGACGCGGATAAATTCTTCCGTCCGCGACAATGCGTCGGTGATGGACGCGTAATCGGAAGAAAATGACATTTCCTCAATCTTTTCTTCGCCCAGCGGGCTTAGGCACTTGGCTGCAAGGATTTCACGGATTTTGTCGAAACCTATTTTGTATTCAAAGTTTTCAGGATAAACCACTTTGTTGTTATTTAATTGAATTGAGTACAAAGATAGTGAATTTGCTCAATAAGAATTAAAATGATTTTTTTGAAAAAAATGATATGATAAATATTTGATAAAAATAAATTTTATTTTATTTTTGTGGAGTATTACACAAATAAATATTTAAAACCCCTTTGCAAACTGTATAAAGCACCAAATAATAAAAGTGTTAATATTCATAAAGATAGGCCGTTTTAAAAGGGATGTTATATAATGTTTTGTGCTTATAAATAATAACGGTGGTCAAGATAAACATTCATCAATACAGAGGTAGAATGAAATTAGGAAGAAGTTTATAATCTTGTCCCGCTTGTTTGATACTCTTGATTAAAATATACCAATGCGGTAGAGGAGTGATAAAGGATTTATTGGGCATTTATTATCCTGCAATGACTCTTATCTTTAAACTAACAAGTGTATTGTCTCATTTATTTGCTTGTGAAAGTGAACCTGTGGGCTTGTCATTGAATACACTTCTCTTACCCATTGGTTTTTATAAAAAAACAACCTTTCCTGATTTTCCATCAGTTTTAATGGCATTACAGGCTAAGAAATTGTTTTTTCCCCACAAAAAGAATATAACAAGGCGTTTCAATCAAAACAAGGCGTTTCAATCAATTACCACCTACAACTTTTCGGGTTGATTCGGCTTGTTTACAGACCAATAGGATGTTTATTATCCTACGATGACTCTTATCTTTAAACTAACAAGTGTTTTGTCTCATTTATTTATTTGACAAAGCAAGTCTTTGAGCATATCATTGAATACACTTCTCTTACGTTCGTTGGATTTTTTATAAAAATCCAATTCTCTTTTTTCATAAGTTTTAATAGTGTAGGCTAACCGGGCTTACAATTGATAGACTACGAATTAATAAATATGTTGCGTTAAGTAATATTAAAGCATGTTTAAATATTTAAAAACAATAACGGGCGGATTCTCAAAGCCTTTCACGTATTGCCGGTATGTGACTAAAAAAACAGCTTCTTTTTTATATTCATTCTAAATAAAGATGAAGTTTATTGTTCTTATTAGACAAAAAATACGCATCTTTGTAGCTCGAATTTAAAGAAAGAACTTGAGTATGCTTTTGTCTGATTTGAAGACGGGTGAGAGAGGCGTTATCGTAAGGGTAAACGGCAGTGGCGCTTTTCGGAAACGTATTCTTGAGATGGGGTTCATTAAAGGGAAAGCGATTAAGGTTATACTGAACGCGCCGTTAAAAGACCCGATCAAATATAAAATAATGGATTATGAGGTTTCACTGCGGCGTAGTGAAGCCAGACTTATCGAAGTTGTATATAGCAACGCGCAAAAAGTAAAAGAGGACGGCTACGGGCTGGATTCTCAGGACGCTAAGCCGGATAAGTACTCCGAAGACGTCTTGGTTCCCTTGCACAAATCATTCTCTTCCGAAAATAAGAAGGTCATCCGGGTCGCGTTGGTCGGTAATCCGAACGCCGGAAAAACCTCCCTGTTTAATTTAGCATCCGGAGCGCATGAGCATGTCGGCAATTATGGCGGCGTTACCGTGGATTCCAAAGAAGGTAAGTTTAAGCATGGGGAATATACATTTTACATTGTGGATCTTCCCGGCACGTATTCATTGTCGGCATACACTCCCGAAGAACTTTTTGTAAGGCGTCATATCGTAGAAGACCTGCCCGATGTCATCATTAACATTGTGGCGGCGTCCAATCTCGAACGCAACTTGTATTTGACGACTGAACTTATCGATCTGGAAGCGCCGGTTGTGATCGCGCTGAATATGTACGATGAGTTGCAGGATACAGGTACAGAGTTTGATTATCAACGGCTGTCGAAGATGATCGGTATTCCGATAGTGCCTACCGTGGCAAAGTCGGGGAAGGGCATAGGGGACTTGTTCGACGCTGTCATCCGTGTTTACGAAGAAAAAGAACCCGTAGTCCGTCGGGTACATATCTATTATGGCAATGTGGTCGAAAATTCGATCAGCAAATTAAATATACTACAGGAGAAACAAAAAAACAGTCCTGACCTTTTCCCTCGCCGCTATATCTCGGTCAAATTGCTGGAAAAGGATAAGGATATAGAGGCTTATGTAAGTAATTTCTCGAACGCGAAAGCAATATTCGCGCGGCGGGACGCTGAAATAAAATATATAGAGGAAACCCGAAAAGAAGATACGGAGTCTATACTGACCAATGCCCGTTACGGGTTTGTCGCCGGTGGTCTCAAGGAGACATTGAAAGAAAAATTGATAGAATCGGATACCACCCGCATGATTGATGCTGTTGTCACTAATAAATATTGGGGATTCCCCATCTTTTTCTTCTTTATGTGGGTGATGTTTGAGTGTACCTTCCGCTTGGGCGGGTATCCTATGGATTGGATAGAGAGCGGAGTTGGAGTGCTCGGGGATTTTATCCGCGCCGCGATGCCCGACGGAATGCTCAAGGACTTGATTGTGGACGGCATAATAGGTGGGGTAGGGGGCGTTATCGTTTTCTTGCCTAATATATTGATACTGTATGCTTTTATATCATTTATGGAAGACTCCGGCTATATGGCGAGGGCTGCTTTTATCATGGATAAGGTGATGCACAAAATGGGATTGCACGGCAAATCATTTATCCCTTTGGTGATGGGATTCGGCTGCAATGTGCCCGCTATTTTATCGACCCGCACGATCGAAAGCCGTAATAGCCGTATGATAACCATGCTGATCAATCCGTTTATGTCTTGTAGCGCGCGCTTGCCTGTCTATCTGTTATTTGTCGGCGTTTTCTTCAAGTCGTATGCCGGTTTCGTTTTATTCGGACTGTACTTTACAGGCATATTACTTGCCGTTGCTTCCGCCAGGTTGTTCAAGCGTTTCCTTTTTCCGAAGGAAGATACTCCCTTTGTGATGGAATTACCTCCCTATCGGATGCCGACGGCTCGTTCTGTTGCCATCCACATGTGGGATAAGTCGCGGCAATACCTGAAAAAGATGGGGGGCGTTATCCTTATCGCGTCCATTATCATCTGGTTTTTGGGCTATTTCCCTTTGGATAAGGAGCGGGAGGCTAAGTATGATAAACAGATGGCGCAAACCGAGCAAAACAAGGATATAACCGAAAAAGAGCGTTTGGCACAACTGGAGGAGATAAAAGACCAACGCGGTATCGACCATCAGGAAGAATCGTATATCGGACGCATCGGGAAGACGATAGAACCGGTAATGAAACCTTTGGGCTTCGACTGGAAGATAAGTGTCAGCCTGCTCTCGGGTATGGCGGCGAAGGAAGTGGTCGTCAGTACGTTGGGCGTGCTATATACGGGGGACTCTGAAAATCAGGAATCGCTGGGCGTACGCCTTAACGGCGAAACCAAGGCTGACGGCGGCCGCGCCTTCACGCCGTTGGTTGTCGTCGGCTTCTTGCTCTTTGTGCTGATTTACTTCCCATGTATCGCCACTATCGCCGCTATAAAAGAAGAATCAGGCTCGTGGAAATGGGGCGTCTTCAGCATCATTTACACAACGATATTAGCCTGGCTCATCTCGTTCGCGGTTTATCAGATTGGCAGTTTGTTCTGAAAATGTGGAAATTGGAGCGAAGGGGGCTGGCGGAGGTTATAGATCCAAAAGGGGAAGATAATCTTTCAAATCCTTTCGGATCATGTTCGACACATGGCTTTTATACCCTTTGGCGGTACGAACCGAAGATGCCTTGCAGAAAAACGCTACTTTCAATCGTCATCTGAAATATTTTACGCATCTTTGTTGTGATTTGTCGCGGTTAGAACTTGAATCTGCCGGGACGCGTCATTCTAAAGACTTCGCGTCTTTTTTAAAAGTAGTGTTTGTATATGCCTATTAATTTAATATGGCTAAAGGAAAAACGCGGAACTATGAATTAACTCACGATGATTTCAGATACGTAAAACAACGGGTTTCTTATAATCCGAACGAGGAAAACACTTTTGTAATCGAAGAAACGTTTTATTTATACCACTTCAGCAAACCGTTTTGGACGAAAATCCAAATTTGGAGCAAAACAATAATTGCAGTTACTGGCAAGTTGACGATTGAAACCGATTTAAATAAATACTATCGTATGAAAACGACAAGAAGAGAGTTTTTTAAAACAATGGGATGCGCGTTTGCATTGACGATTATTCCCCGTCATGTAATGGGCAATGGGTTCATCGCGCCCAGCGATCAGTTGACCAAAGGTATTATCGGGACAGGCGGCATGGGACGCGGACACGCCGGATACGCGGGGACGCGCCTTGTGGCCGTTTGCGATGTGGACAAGAAACATTTGGAATTGGGTCTGCGCCTGACGTCGGACAAGATTGCCGGATACCATGACTTCCGCGACCTGATTCTTGATAAGAATGTGGATATTGTACACATAGCCACCCCGCCGCATTGGCATGGCATTATGTCGGTGGAAGCCGCCAAAGCCGGTAAGGATATTTGGTGCGAAAAACCGATGACGCGCACTATCGGGGAAGGTAAGCGTGTGATGGAGGCGGTGAAACAATACGGCTCCAAATTCCGCCTTAATACATGGTTTCGGTTTACCGACTATTTTTATGGATTGGGCACGCCGGTTAAGCCGTTGAAAAAGCTGGTGCAAAGCGGTATGCTTGGCTGGCCGCTGAAAGTAACGATCAGTAAACATACCGGATTCGATTGGAAGTTCTTCTGGGTTGGAAAAGAATACCTTGAACCGCAACAGATTCCTGCCGAATTGGATTATGATATGTGGCTCGGTCCTGCGCCATATAAACCGTATAACGCTCATCGCGTGCATCAGACTTTCCGTGG
>JAISKQ010000229.1 GCA_031260865.1 Prevotella sp. | reverse complement strand
CAAACGCTGTTATATCCAAATCGGCAGCTAAGCTCAAACACGTTTTCGTTTTACGCCTTTTTCGCCCGGCGGGTGCCCCGTCCATGAAGTAAACGGCGTTGGCTGACGCCCGACAAGACTTCGATAACGCGTTAGTATAAAATAATAAAACCAATAAAATTTAAACAGGCTCTTAAAACTTAAAAAGGTGACAAAAGTAACAGTTTTTGGGTAACACCACATTACGCCATTCTTCTTCATTGTCTCGTAACTCGTAACTATATCATCATTTCAAAGACCTATTCAATCATCGCTTCGCGCCATTCTTCTTTTTCTTGTACACTTGCACGACTTTATATGCAAGTCCTGTCTTTCAGACAGCGTTGGTTCTTTTTTCATTCACCGTAAGCCGCGCTTCGCTTGCATACGGTTATGAAGATGTTGCCCTTCGGGCAAGAAAACTTGTACACTTGCAAGCTCGTAAACTCAAGATCTAAAAAAAGGATGATAGAACGGATTGTCGGCAATAAAACGACCTCGAAGGGGTCGTATGTTTATAGCAAAACACATACCGTCTGCATTCGACCCCATGCGGGGTCGTATAGATGAGATTTTGATATTAGCTATAAACATACGACCCGTAGGGTCGAAAAAGACAATTAAGTTATCAGTAATAAGGAATCATTTACAAGTTACAAGAGGCGCAAAGCGCGAAGGCTCTTGAACTCAAAACTTAAAACTTTGAACCTTTTTAATTTCTTCATTTTCTTGTAACTTGTAACTCTTTACTTATTACTTAAAACTCAAAACTTCCAACTTTTTACAATATTTTCCATCCCGGAGGCGCTATCTTCGACCCGCTGTTGACGGGAGTGACAGGAGGTTTCGGCGGCACGGGTTTTGACGGCTCAACCTTTGGGGGTTCGGTTTTCGTTTCTTCAGGCTTTGGCGGTTCACTTTTTAGGTCTTCTTGTTTCGGTTCGGATTTGGGTGGTTCAACAGGCGGTTCTTCGGGTTTCTTTGGTCTAATCCGTGATGGGTCAACATTATCACCCAACTCCACAATCGTAGTGTCGCCCCATAACTTGTCCATACAGTCCCTTACATTCACCGCCGATTCATCCGTATCCACAATAATCCGAAGGGGCTTATTCTCTTTTTCCGTCGCTTGCTGCTTCTCCATTTTCTTGTCGTAGCGAGCCAAGACCAATTTGATGGCTTGAATATCGGGGGCGTATTCCCGGTTGCGCACCACTTTCGATTGTAATATCAACTCATCCGTGTCGTTAGGATCGGGGATGTAGGTCTTGTAAATATCAATCAAGTTGTAATTATTAATCTTGCGCATCAATGAACGGCGGGCGGTCGCCTCTAATTTCTCTTCAAAACATTCTTTCGCCTCCTTTACGGCTTTTCGGAACTCCGGTTTTATATTTTGCCATTCGTAAAAGGTTTTTCGGCTGATATTCAGTATCTCGCATATTTCGGAAATTGAATAGGTATCATCTTCGATGTATGACACGATTTGTTCGGCTAATTCTTCGTTGTACTTCGACATATCTATTATAGTATTTAGGGTTTTAGAAAAAGTTTCTTACTATATATAGATAATTTTGCAAAAAAGAGATGACGGTTTTTAGCCGTTCGCGGCGTTAAATTTGTGTTATAAAAAGTTAAAGTGTTTTATTGAGATGTAAACCGTTGATTTCCCTCTCCGCCTCAATTTTTCATCTTGCTCCATGATTTATTGATTTTTTCTTCCCAAACAAGCCATAGTATAAAAATAATACCATCATAATATAGCCATGTGAAAATGTCGCGGTGGAATATATTGAACCAATCGGTATAGAATTGAATATAATTTTCTTTTGAATTACTCCATATCCTGTTGTTATACCATTCGTTGACAGTAATAAACCATTCGGGGAAAGGATTTCTTATGATAAGGAATATGACAATCAACCGGAGTATATTCACCGCGATTAATATCAGTAAGGACATGGGTATGTACCAAAGTTTCTTTTTCGCGGGACCATAGTAAAATGCTATAATGAACGCAAACATAAATAATTGCTTTAGCCCTGTACAGCCCCATACAATATTGGTCAATAATGAATTTTTGAATTGAAGAAATGTGCCGTTTATGTAAAAGTCGTTATAACCCAGTATATTATGTATAGTCCAATATACGCTGTCGGCAGTCCAGATACAAATATTCTCTGTATATGCGGTTAGGTCTTTACCCAAAACCAAAAGTACACTTTCATCTTCTCCTTGATGAACGCAAAGTTTCCATATAAACTCAAAGATGAGGAATAAACAGAAGAACCAGATAATATCTTTAAATGGTTTTAGCTTCTGATAGCATCTTTTGATGAGGTTTTCGACAGTTTTGTTCATTGTGATTTTAATCGGAGACAAAGTTACTAAAATAAGGATAATTAACCTTTTTAAGGCAAAAAAAATATGACATTTTATCTAAAAACTCGCTTAACTAAGTTTTTTTAATTTACTTTGCACAAGTTTCGCGCGTTTTTATGAATCTTTCATGTAAACGAGCGATGAACCGTTATTATTTTGTTTTCATCTATTATCAAGATCAAGGAAACATTGGATATTCGGATAATAATTTGTCATTTTTTTTGTTATAGATGAAGTCATAGCAAATAGGTGAAAATACGGGATGAATGTGACACAATATTAGCGTTAGTTTAACAAAGATAAATTGTATAGAATTATAATGTTGAAAAGAAAGAACCTTCTTTTGTTGGCCATTGCGGCTTTTATAACATGCTCTTTGGGAGCGCAAACAGACTCTCCTTATAGTAGATATGGATATGGAATTTTGAAAGATCAGGCGGTAGGCCCTTCCAAAGCGATGGGCGGAATAGGATATGGCTTGCGTAACAGCCAAAGCGCCAATCCGCTGAATCCGGCTTCTTATTCAAGAGTCGATTCTCTTACATTTCTTTTTGATATAGGTATTTCAGCCAATTATGGAAGACTGAGCGACGGTACAAATTCGGCAAATCATTATAGTGGCGGATTAGATTACATTACAATTTTAGTGCCTCTTAAAAAACATCTGGGATTTAGTTTTGGCGTAATCCCTTTCTCTTCTGTCGGATATACATTCGGTAGTACCGAAACCACAAATTCGGTGTCCTACATCAAATCTTTTACCGGTTCGGGCGGACTAAGCCAAGTTTACGGAGGTTTGGGATACTCAACGCCTTTCAAAGGTCTATCGGTAGGGGCAAATGCTTCTTTCCTTTTTGGCTCGTTGAACTACACGCGCAGTCTTCCTGCGGTGGGAACATCAGCCAACAATAGCTATACATCGACCGACCTCTCGGAATTATCGATGAAAGCTGTAAAGTTTGATATCGGAATTCAATATGAATTGGCTTTATCAAAGAAAGATTTATTGACTGTCGGAGCTGTTTATTCTCCTAAGATAAACTCCGGCGCCAATTATAAAAATTCTCACTATGAGTTTACAGGAGCAGGCGCTGTGGATACTACCGCCACAAAAATAACGACTCACAATGGTGTTGACGCCGGATTGCCGGAAACCTATGGTCTCGGATTCACATGGAAGCGTGACAACAGGATTGTAGTGGGAGCTGATGTTACTTATCAAAAATGGAGCGACGTCAAATATACGTCATATATGGGCGACGGATTAGACGACGCGGGTCGCTTTAATGACAGATGGAGATATAATGTGGGTGCTGAATATATGATAGATCAGTATGACAGGAGCTTTATCAAAAGAACGAAGTTCAGAGGAGGGCTTAATTATAGTAATTCATACATGAATGTTGTCGACGCGGCGACACAGGCTGTAAAAGGATATAACGAATACGGCGCTACGGTTGGCTTCGGATTTCCGATCCGTGATGATTTGGGCAGGGTTTCATATATAAACCTGAATTTTGAATATAAGAAATTAAAACCGAAAATGAAAACCATGATTGATGAACAATATTTCGGAGTATCCCTGAATGTGAATTTCAATGAATTTTGGTTCTTCAGAAAGAAAATTAATTAATATAACCATACATCATATTAGCCTCAATGAGTTTATTGAGGCTGATTGCTTTTAATATGTCACATTTCAAAAAGAGAAAAATATCGTTGGTTGCGACAGCCGTTTTTGCTGTTGTGACTCTCTTTTTTATGTCTTGCAAAGAAGAAGCGAAAAATATGGTTGCTCTGAAATACGATCCGGATAAAGTGCCTTCTTTAAGTACCGATAGTGTGACAATGCTTGTTTCCGATTCGGGGTTGATACGATATAAGATGATAGCGAAAACATGGGAAATGTACAACAAAGCCAAAGAACCTCACCAGCTTTTTCCTCATGGATTCTATTTAGAACAATTTGACTCGGTGTTTAATATAGTGGCGACAGTAAAATCCGATTCCGCGTGGAATTACATGAATCGCCGGTTGTGGAAACTCAGGGGGCACGTAAGTATAAGGAATGTATTAGGGGAGACCTTTATGAGTAACGAGTTGTTTTGGGATGAGCGGCAACAGAAAATTTATTCAAACGAATATGTGGAAATAATCAGACCCAATAAAGTAATATTGAGAAATACCGGAGGTTTTACGGCAAATCAACAATTAACCGAATATACATTCAGAGATGTAGGTGATACTCCTTTAGGGGGATCTTTATTATATGTGAATGAAGATGGTGAAAACAAAGACGAAAAGGAAGAATAGTTGTTCAAATATGAATGAAATTCAATCTCAATTTATTATCTTCGTGCGCTTAAAAGTTTTAATAGGAATATAGAATAACTAATAATATAAAAAACAATTTATTAAATGGCTGCTTTACAGAAAATTAGAAGCAAATCCGGACTATTGATCGGGATAATTGCGGCTGGATTACTGGCTTTTGTCTTTCCTTGGAGTGAATTAACTTCATTTATTAATAAGAGTAAGGATAAAGCCTTTACGGTAGATGGTGAAGTTGTGACGACAAAACAATATTCGGATAGGATCGCGGAGTGGGAACATTTCCAGAAAGTGATGTCCGGTCAAAATTCGTTGGATGAAACGACATCTTCTAAAATCAGGGAAATGGTTTATCAGCAGATGGTAACAGAAATCATGCTTGACAAGCAGGCGAATGAATTAGGCTTGAACGTGACCTCCGAAGAATTGAAAGATATGGTTACAACAAATATAGATCCCATGCTATATCAAATACCATTTTTTGTAAATCCTCAAACCGGACAGTTCGATAAGGCTTATTTGAATCAGTTCATACAATCCATCAGTGTGGATGAAGCCGGATTGGATGATAATCATAAAGCTGAAATTCAGGCGAGAAGAGAAATTTGGGCGTTCATTCAGAATAAGATGAAATATCAACGCTTGGAAGAAAAATATTCTTCTTTGGTTGCCGGTTCTCTATTGCCCGGCGCCACGGAAGCAAAAGCCGCTTTTGATGACTCTAAAGCGCAGGCTGATATAACATACGTTCTTCAACGGTATTCGTCCATACCGGATTCGGTTGTGGCTAAAAACGTTACTGAAAAAGATATTAAAGCGTTATATGATAAACGGAAAAATAACTTCAAATTGGATTCGGAACTTCGCAAAATATCTTATTTTGTAAAGGATGTCGTCCCAAGCGATGAAGATTATGAGGCTGTGGAAAAGGTTATAAACACGGTCTATGAAAAATTTGTAACCACCGATAATCCCGCGTCGTTAGTAAATGAATACTCAAGTAACCAATTCGCGGATGCTTTCATCGCGGTGTCAAGTTTGCCCGAGGATATGAAAACATTTGTTCAATCGGCGTCAATCGGGTTAGTTAAAGAGCCGGAACGTGTCGAACAATCATTTATAACATATAAACTGATAGATAAAACAACAGCGGCGGATTCCGTTAAACTTCAACTTATACCGTTGCAAGGTTTAGATCAAACCATAGCCGCGCATGTGTCGGACAGTCTTATAAATGTTATAAAAGGCGGTAAAGATTTCGCGACTCTCGCCAATGAAATTATGCCGGGATCTAATGGCGGTGAAATAGGCTGGGCTACCGAAATGAGTTTGGTAGGAACAGGCGCGGATGTTGTGAAAAAATGTTTTAGCGCTGCCGTAGGCGATATATTCCCTATTGTTATTAATGGGCAAACACAATTAATACGTGTGCAAGATAAAACAAACCCTGTGTCAAAGGTGAAGATCGCGGCAATACAATTGCCTGTGATTATCAGTGATAAAACTCAAAATTCAATAGACAATGAATTGAACCAGTTTGTCGCGGAGAATGGGAATATGGAAAATTTCGATAATGTGGCTTTGACAAAAGGTTATAATATCGTGCCCAACGCGGTGGTATCTCCATCGGACATGGCTTTGGGGCAAGTAATCGGTTCTCGCCAAGTTATTTCTTGGGCGTTCAATAATAAAGTGGGAACAGTAAAGAAATTCGACAATCTGACGAACAAACGCATCGTCGCGATAGTTAAAAATGAAATAAAAGGTGATTACATGCCTGTTTCGGAAGTTTCGTCAATGTTGAAGGCTGAATTGATTAATGATAAGAAAGCGGAAAAGATAATCGCCGACCTGAAATCAAAAAATCTGACAACGTTGGACGCTTATGCTCAGGCTGTAGCCGGACGCGTTGATACGGTGAATTTTGTGACATTCCAAACAAACAATATTTCCGGAGTAGGATATGAACCATTACTGAACGTTTATGCCAAACATGGTCAAGTAAATAAATTGGAACAGCCAATGAAAGGTAACGCCGGTGTATATGTGCTTGATGTAACGGCTAAGACCGACAACGCGAATGTTTATGATCAGGCTCAGGCAAAACAAGCGATTCGTCAGGAAAATTTCTACCAATTGATGTCTCAGGCGGTATTGGTGCTTAAAGAAAAGATGAATGTAAAAGATAACAGAATAGCATTCTGGTAAAAAGATAACTTTTTCATGTTACAAGTCCCTTATGGTTTTACTGTAGGGGATTTTGTGTTTCTAAACTAACATTAGTCAAGATGACAAAAAAAGAACGATATACAGGGATTATTAACTGGTTTGAACAGAACATGCCGGTTGTGGACACAGAGCTTCATTATGACAATCCATTCCATTTGCTGATAGCAGTAATACTATCCGCCCAATGTACGGATAAACGTGTAAATATGGTCACTCCTCCGTTGTTTGAGGCATATCCTGCACCGGAGGTGATGGCAGTGTCGTCGTCGGACGCCATATATGAATATATAAAGAGTGTATCATATCCGAATAATAAGGCTAAAAACTTGTTAGGAATGGCTAAGAAGCTCGTTTCGGACTTCGATGGACAAGTACCCCATACATTAGAAGAATTGGAGTCTATACCGGGCGTAGGACGAAAAACGGCGAATGTAATGCTTATTGTCGCGTTTAACAAGCCGGCTATGCCTGTCGATACACATGTTTTCCGGGTTTCTAACCGGTTAGGTTTAACGGATAACTCGAAAAATCCGGTTCAAACAGAACAAGAATTGATTAAATATATTCCCGCGAAATACTTATCACGGGCGCATCATTGGTTGATATTACATGGACGTTATGTTTGTGTGGCACGTAAACCGAAGTGTGAAGAGTGTGGACTTACGCCATATTGTAAATATTTTTCAAAAAATAGATGAGATAATGCCGATTTGCAAATTATTGTAAATAAACGATTTGAAAAATAAGATGAAAATATTTTGAAAAAACTCAAGAATTATTTGGAAATAGTGGATTAAGTTTTCTATCTTTGCACCCGCTTTACCGATAAAGCCGGCGGGTTTTAGGAAGCAAGAAGGGGTGACCCGGAGATGTGGAATAAGAGCCGAAAGGGCAGAGGGGTAAGAGCCGAAAAGAGATCTTTGGAA
>JAISKQ010000192.1 GCA_031260865.1 Prevotella sp. | reverse complement strand
TCGAATATTCATATCCTTTCCGATACAAAAATAGTTCATTTTAAACTATTTTACTCCAAAAATCAATAAATAGTTTTAACGACCCTATTATAACAAATGTAAACGATTATATTTGCAACCATATTACAAATAAACAGAAGATGAAAAGACGTAAAATTATATTTCCGGCATTCGGCTTAACCCTTTTATTATGTGCGTGTTTACTTAGCAGTGCCGATTTGTTCGGAAGATCCGACGATAAAGCGGATAAGGATTCCCCTGTGGTAACTCTGACCTCATCAAATTATGACAAAGAAACATCCAAGGGACTGGTATTTGTGGATTTTTGGGCTGTGTGGTGCGGACCTTGCCGCCGAATGGCTCCTATATTGGAAGAAATAGCAGAAGAGTATAAAGATGTAGTGAAAGTCGGTAAATTAAACGTGGATAATTACAAGAAATTATCGCTGGATAAAGGAATCGAAGTATTACCTACAATCGTCGTTTATAAAGGCGGAAAAGAAATCACACGAATAAGAGGCTTGGTTTCAAAGGAAACATTAGTAAAGGTCATTTCCGAAAACAAGGATTAAAGCCAAAATTATCCTTATCCTTTTATTTAACAAGGCTTCAATATTGTAAACAAGTCAGGCTACGCTCATCGTATTTACATGAAATACAGTGTGTTCGGCAAGGATACTGCATCCGATAAGAATAAGGATAATACCACCTATAATGTTTATTTTCAGGTTGTAACGCTGACCGACCCTGCACCCGAATACAATTCCGAATGAAGATACCAATAGTGTGACTAACCCGATGATAACGGCAGGTTCCAGTATATTTATATTGACCAATGACATGGATAACCCCACTGCCGTGGCGTCTATGCTGGTGACAATCCCAAGGCTAAGCATCACTTTGAAATTCAACGGATTGAATGGTTTGCAATCTTCTTCACCTTTCAGGTTGGTATAAATCACCCTTGCCCCCAAAAAGAATAGTATGCCGAATGCCAACCAATGGTCATATTGGTCGATATATTGCGCAAAGGAGGAACCGATGTACCACCCGAAAACAGTCAGGCTCATTTGCATGAAAGCCAGCATACCTGCTATCTTCAGGATGTTTATTACCTTGTGGTTGCCGATGATGGCGCCACTGGTCAAAGCTATGGCAAGGCTGTCCATAGATAGTCCTATGGCAAGGACTATTATCTGAATTACATCCATTCCGTCGTTTCTGAAAGAGGTTTGCGTGTTTTTTCGCTTCGTACGCTTTTTTCCGTATCCGTATATCCGAGCGAAAATATAACTAATGGTTCTAACGGCGATGGTATGTTGAGCGCTTTGACGAGTACATTCGGAATGAAGTTACATACCCAGCACGCGCCAAGTCCCACTTCGGCGGCGGCGAGGCAAATATGTTCGGCGGCGATGGCTGCGTCTATATCCCCGAAGTCTTTTTCATCGGTATTTTTCCTTTTCCATGACGCGGAAGAATCGGCGCATACCACAATATATACGGGCGCAGCTTTGAACCATTCCCTGTTGTATGACTCCTGAACTCTTTGTTTTGCCTCATCACTTGTCACGATATAAAACTTCCACGGTTGCAAATTGCACGCGGAAGGGGCAAGCCGGGCACATTCCA
Organism: Prevotella sp.; assembly: GCA_031260865.1. Taxonomy (GTDB): domain Bacteria; phylum Bacteroidota; class Bacteroidia; order Bacteroidales; family Dysgonomonadaceae; genus Dysgonomonas. Next base: position 2,783 of record JAISKQ010000192.1, on the reverse strand, counting down.
AGATGTAACCTATTTTCTCAGTTTCAACGGGCTGTGACAAATAAGCTCTGACAGAGTAACGGCTTTCGATAAGTTTTTTTAGTTGCATTGTATATAACGACCGCGAGTTATAAGTTATAAGTCGTTTGCCGCTTCGCGCCACCGCTGACTGTTTCCTCATTGGCGCATTGGCTAACCGGCTCATTTACTCATTTTTTTTTACAGTTCTTCTCCTATTTTATAATTATTTCTGTCGCTTGAACTACGAGATATAATCTCGCCAAGAAATCCAACGAGAAATAATTGCGTACCCAATATCATCATCGTTAGCGAGATATAGAAATACGGCGAACTTGTTACCAACGGATGCGATATGCCTTCACTCATGGCGTATAATTTACTTGCTCCCACAATAATGGCGGCGATGAAACCGATAAAAAACATCACGGTTCCCCATAGACCGAAAAAGTGCATGGGCTTACGTCCGAATACGGATAAAAACCAGAGGGTAAGCAGGTCGAGGTATCCGTTTACAAAGCGGCTTAATCCGGCGAACTTGCTCTTCCCGTATTTCCGTGATTGGTGTTGTACCGCTTTCTCCGTTATCTTCGAAAATCCCGCTATTTTAGCCAGATAAGGGATATAACGGTGCATATCATTATATAACTCAATGCTTTTCACAACCTCTTTCCGGTATGATTTTAGCCCGCAGTTAAAGTCATGCAGCTTTACACCCGATACTTTTCGGGCTGTGGCATTGAATAATTTGGTAGGCAGGGTTTTGGATAGCGGGTCGTAACGTTTCTTTTTCCATCCCGACACCAGATCATAGCCATCTTCCTTAATCATTTTATATAGCTCCGGTATTTCATCCGGACTATCTTGCAAATCGGCGTCCATGGTGATTACAACATCGCCAATCGCACGGCTGAAAGCGCAATGCAGCGCGGGAGATTTCCCATAGTTACGGCGAAACCGGATCGCTTTTACATTGGCGTCAACCTTTTTCAGGTCACAAATCACATCCCACGAATGGTCTTTACTACCATCATCCACAAAGATGATTTCATAAGAAAAACCGTTTTCGTCCATAACCCGCTTTATCCAGGCATGGAGTTCCCGAAGCGACTCTTCTTCATTAAATAACGGTATGACAACAGAAATATCCATAAGTTGCAATCATTTATTATTATTAACCTTGACCACGAAATTCAATATAAGACTAAGGAATAATCCCAGAAATATATTTTTTATAAATTCTATCGCGATGTAAAATAGTTTATTGGAATACAGTATTCTCGCAAACTGTTTTGTTTCTTCATAGTCTGCTTCAGACCCCCACATTCTCGGAACGACGTCCACACTCTTCAGAAACGGCTCTGTTATTTTTGTGAAGTACGCGGGGTCGATAAATTGATAATGGGCGAATATCATGGCTCCCTCAAAGAACGAAGCATAGAAACACATAAGCGTCGTGAATAAGATACATTGCCATATATTCTTGGGATTATCGGCATCGGATGTTTTAAACTTGTAATAAAAAATATAGACAACCAACAACGTGGCGATATTCAATAAATAATATATGAAATCAAACCGATCCGAAACGCCTATACCCGCCACAACGTGAAACAAGTATCTGACTACCCAAAATAATCCCAGCAACAAGCCGTATTGCATAGCATACCTGTTGATTAGCTTGAAGTTCTCGCCGAGTATCTGATTATTTGCCATAAGTGATGCAAATGTAAGAAATTTGTTTAAAAAAATAAATGCAAACCCATCGATTTGCACTTATTATGTTATCAGTTCACTACCTTCTCTTCCTTTACCGTTAAATCCAGAGGGTCTTTTATTTTCTCTTTCAGCAAGGCAGTCTCCAGCACTTGTTTTATGTCTTCCACATAATGGAAAGTAAGCCCTTTCAGATAGAGCGGCTTAATCTCGTCTATATCCTTTTTGTTTTCTTTACAAAGAATTATTTCCTTTATTCCAGCGCGTTTGGCAGCAAGTATTTTTTCACGGATACCGCCCACAGGCAATACTTTCCCTCTCAAGGTTATTTCACCGGTCATCGCCAGATTCGCCCTTACTTTGCGTTGGGTGAAAGCCGACGCCAGAGAAGTGACCATTGTGACACCGGCGGAAGGCCCGTCCTTCGGTATCGCTCCTTCGGGCACGTGTACGTGCACATTCCAGTTATCAAATACTTTTTCGTCTATGCCCAGCAGTTGTTGCCCGTGAGAACGCAAGTATTCTAACGCCAGCACGGCGGATTCTTTCATCACATCCCCCAGATTACCGGTAAGGGTCAGTTTGCCGGCTTTACCTTTGCTCAACGATGTTTCTATAAACAGAATTTCACCGCCGACATAAGTCCAAGCCAACCCGGTAACCACTCCGGCATATTCATTCCCTTGATACTGGTCTCTTGTATATTCTATCGCGCCCAGATACTCGTGCAGGTCTTCCGGGTCGATTATCTTTTTGTAATCTTCATCCGAAGCCACTTTGCGAGCCACTTTACGCATTATTTTAGCTATTTTCTTATCTAATTCGCGCACTCCCGATTCGCGGGTATAGTTTTCAACTACTTTTTCCAACGTGTTTTTAGGAATATCAATCGCGTCTTTCTGCAATCCGTGGTTTTCCTTTTGTTTCGGAATCAGGTGACGGCGCGCGATTTCTATTTTTTCTTCAATGATATAGCCGCTTACATCAATGAGTTCCATACGGTCGAGCAATGGCTGCGAGATGTTGGAAAGATTGTTGGCGGTGGCAAGGAACATTACTTTCGACAAGTC
>JAISKQ010000149.1 GCA_031260865.1 Prevotella sp. | reverse complement strand
TCTCATAAACCGGATGTATTCATCACAAATATCATCCTCCACATGAAATGTGGTATTGAAAATGATCATCTATTCTTTTTTTAGTCAAAGCAAAAATACAAAAAGTTTAGCGGTTTCTTATAATGATTGAATCAGAGAAATTGTAATCGCGAAAAAATACCGTCTTTTACCGGAGTGGAAGTTGTCAATGCTTATTATACATTACCCGTGTCTTTCAAATTGGGGTATTAATAAATAAGAAAGTCCGCGCATTTTCCGCGCGGACTATCACTATATTTCAGGTAATAATAATCTATTAATATCCTCTGATCGCTTTGATTCCCGGAAGAACTTTACCTTCGATAAACTCGAGCAAAGCGCCACCGCCGGTAGATACATAAGAAACCTGATCCGCCAAGCCAAACTTGTTAACAGCGGCAACCGAGTCGCCACCACCTACAAGGGAGAAAGCTCCGCCTTTGGTCGCGGCGGCAACAGCTTCAGCGGTTACTTTTGTGCCTTCGGCAAAATTATCAAACTCGAACACGCCCACAGGACCGTTCCACAAGATAGTCTTGGAAGCCTTCAGTACATCAGCGATTTCTTTTTCGCCCTTAGAACCTATATCCAATCCCATCCATCCGTCAGGAATAGCATTTGCTTCTGAAATTTTAGTATTCGCGTCATTACTGAAAGCGTCGGCGATTTTAGCATCGCTTGCTATCACTAACTGCACGCCGTTTGTTTTCGCTTTGGCAACAATTTCATTCGCCAGTTCCAGTTTGTCGTCTTCAACAAGCGAATTACCGATTTTACCGCCTGCCGCCTTGATGAACGTAAACGCCATACCGCCGCCAATAACAAGGTTGTTCACCTTATCCAACAGGTTTTCGATAATGTCTATCTTCGATGAAACTTTTGCTCCGCCAATGATGGCTGTAAACGGACGGGCAGTATCTTTCAATACTTTTTCCACCGCGTCTATTTCTTTCTGCATCAAGTAACCGAACATTTTGTGTTCAGCGTCAAAATAGTCCGCGATAAGGGCAGTAGAAGCATGAGCACGGTGAGCGGTACCAAACGCGTCGTTTACATATACATCGGCATAAGAAGCCAAGGTTTTAGTAAATTCTTTTTGGCTTTCTTTCACTGCTTTTTTAGCAGCCGCCTTTTCTTCATCAGTGGCGTCGTCAGCCAATCCGCGAGGTTTACCTTCTTCTTCGGCATAGAAACGCAGGTTTTCGAGGAGTAAAGCTTCACCCGGTTGAAGGGCAGCCGCTTTCACGCCGGCTTCCTCTCCTACGCAGTCGTTGGCAAACTGTACATCCACGCCTAACAGTTCTGATACGTGAGCAAGAATATGTTTCAATGAATATTTTCCTTCTACTCCTTTTGGACGACCAAGGTGAGAAGCAATAATCGGGCTGCCGCCGTCAGCTATGATTTTCTTCAGCGTAGGCATCGCGGCGCGAATACGAGTATCATCCGTGATGTTGAATTGTGCATCCAAAGGCACATTGAAATCAACCCGAACAAAGGCTTTCTTGCCCGAAAAGTTGAATTTGTCAATTGTAATCATGATTGTTTCTAATTAAATATTAATTAATATATTTGATTATCAATGTATTGTTTTTAAAACTCCTGTTTTGAAAAGCAATGCAAAGGTACTAAAATCTACGCGAGAATATTTATGAAAATCTGAAAATAAAGTGAAATTTACCCAATTATACGCTTTGATTTATTGCATATATCAATTTTTCAGCTTTTTGATAACTTTTTATAATAGATATTAGGAGAACCCCTGAGAGTACGAGTAATCCCACTTTTAGGAGTCCGAAAATCCCAATCCCCATTAACCCAAAGAGCATTGAAGGGGTAATCAGTTCGAGAGTAAATACAGATACATAAAGGATATTAACAGTCCACCACCATTTTAATATGCCTGCTTTTAACCGTTCGAAATATACTTCATCAGTATCAGACAACATATATTGTTCAAACAAATATTCATCCGTTTTTTCATACAGTTCCTTCATTAACCCATACGGTCTGTATAAATTAAGGAAAGGGATAAACCAAACTTTGGCTACCCAACTATCATCATAAACACATTCTTTTGTCAACACATCCAAGTTGTAATATGCCCTCCTAAGCCAACGTATAAATGTAACTATTGAAGAGATAAAAGCAACCAAGAATAGGTACGTTGTGAAACGAGTCAGATAATAAACTGACTTATGGTAATTTTCCATAACAAAATTACCGGTCTTGCCGCCTCCGTGCATCAATAAAATAGCTATTAGAAAACCTATGGATAAGTTTAATAAGCATGATCCGATTGTTATTTCTATAAAGATCGTAGCTGTTTTTCCTCTTTGCTCATTGAGTCTAAGCGCTTCCTTCATATTCTTTTGTCAGTTAAATATAAATGACAAAACTACAAAAATTAACGATACATTACACTTAAAACCCCTTTATTTATGAGGCTTTATGAATCAATCTAAATACTTCGCCGTACTTAATTTTTTTTAACTCCTAATTGTCGGTTTTCAGATTTAACATTTTTACTTTTGTCATGCTTAGTAAAAAAGAGAATCAAATAGAAAAACAAAATAGAAACAAAATAAAATAAAAG
>JAISKQ010000147.1 GCA_031260865.1 Prevotella sp. | reverse complement strand
AAAGACTATGACAAGTATTATATCAACTTCAGCGATATAATCAACGGCGGTGAATTAGAATTTGTTATGGGAGATAAACCTTCCGACACTTGGGGAACAAGCGTAGATGTAATACAAGTGACAGGAAAGTAAGGAATAGAGGCGAAAGGTTAAAACTAAGAAATAGAAAGGCTGTCCAAACATCAAATGGACAGCCTTTTATTGGTTTAATTCGCCTCTATTCTCTCCGTCTTGTCCTTAAAGAATATGGCAAACAGGATGGCTACTACCAGCGCGTACCCGGCAAAGCATAACCATATCGAATGCCAGTCTTTCATGCCGTCGCTATCGGTAAAGAATTTGCCTATCAGCAAACCGCTTGTCCAACTGCCGAATATGGCTCCAAATCCGTTTGACATCATCATGAAAAGCCCTTGCGCGGATGAACGTATCTTTGCATTGGTGGACTTGTCCACAAACAATGAACCCGAGATATTGAAGAAATCGAATGCCATGCCATATACAATACACGAAAGTAGAATCATCCATAGTCCTCCCCCTTCCGGATTTCCATACGCGAATAGCCCGAATCGAAGCACCCATGCCAACATACTTATCAGCATCACCTTTTTTATTCCAAACCGTTTCAAAAAGAAAGGGATGGCAAGGATGAACAAGGTTTCCGATATTTGCGAAACGGATAATATGATTGTCGAGTATTTAACAACGAACGAATCGGGATATTGGTATCTGAAATCGTCGAGGAATGTGTCTCCATAAGCATTTGTGAGCTGCAATGCCGCTCCCAGCAACATGCTGAAAAAGAAGAATAACGCCATCCTGTATTCTTTTAACAACTTAAAGGCGTCAAGTCCTAAAAATTCCATCAGGGATTTCTTTTCTTTGTCTAATGTATTTTGAGGTGGGCATTTTGGTAAGGAGAATGCGTATAGCCCCAATACGACGGCTGTTATACCGGCTATGTAAAATTGGTTTTCCGAGGCTTTATTTCCCGATAGGTTCGTTATCCACATGGCGGCGATAAACCCTACTGTTCCCCAAACCCTGATAAACGGAAAGTACCTGACTGTCTCCAGATTATATTTAGTCAACACGCTATACGCTAAGGAATTGGATAGCGCGAGCGTAGGCATATAAAAAATCATGGCGAGTAATATAACCCAGAAAAAGGTAATGGGATTATCTACCATCGGCAGCGACATAAAGGTAATTCCACACAGGATGTGCAATATTCCATACAGCCTTTCCGTATTTATCCATCGGTCGGCGATAATTCCACATACAGCAGGCATAAAGATGGAAGCGATACCCATTGTTGAAAAAATGACACCGAAATCTTCACTGTGCCAATGCTTTGTACCAAACCAGTAATTGGCGAAAGTTATCATCCATGCTCCCCAGATGAAGAACTGGAAGAAATTCATGATAATCAGACGGTCTTTGATGCTCATCGTATTGTATTGTTTGATATTTAGCGCTTCACCTTTTCCAATTCAACTTCTATTTTGCCCAGATTTACCCCGTTCTTCCCGGTTTGGTATATCAGCACATCTTTCCCTGCCTTGTCTTTTTTTATATCGGGTTGTTGCATGAAGGTATGCGAATGTCCTCCTACTATTATATCTATATTATTGGATTTTTCGGCTAAAACAAGGTCTTGATGGTATCCGATGTGCGACAGGCAGATGATTATATCACACTTTTCTTTCAACCTCAGTAGTTCGGCGTAATGGTTTGCGGTTTCTATAACAGGTTTAAAAACCATCCCTTCATATTTGGCTTTCTGTATCAGTCCTTCGGGATTGACGCCTATTCCGATAATACCTATTTTCAGTCCACCTCTCTTTATTATTATATAAGGCTTTACCATATCTTTAAGTACTGTGCCCGAGAAATCATAGTTACAGCTAATTACAGGGAAGTTCAATTTCTGATATATCATTTTTAAGGTATCAAGCCCGTAGTCAAATTCATGGTTGCCGATAGTAACGGCGTCGTATTTCATCCTGTTCATGGCTTCCGCTTCTATCCTGCCCTTAAACATGTTGTAATAGGGCGTGCCCTGAACCACATCGCCGGCGTCCAAAAGCAGGATGTTCTTTTCCGACTTGCGGATACTGTCTATAATCGCCTTCCGGTTCACGACACCTCCTTGTCCGGGGTAGTATTTGTCGGTTGAGGGAAAAGGCTCTATATGGCTGTGCATGTCATTTGTATGCAGTATGACAAGTTTCTTCTGAGCAGATAAACTAAAAGAAATGAGCAGGACGATAAAAAGTATTGCATATTTGGGTTTCATTCCTACATGATTTTGTTATTCAACGATGATTCTTCCGTCAGTTTTTGACGAAATGCTTCTGCCGGCTTGGGCTTCTTCCTTTATGTAATCCATCATATAATCGCGTAAGGTAATACCCGCCTGCGTCACAGACTCCGCGTTCTTCAGGGCGTCCATCGCGTCATTCCCTTCCGCCAGATAGTCTATGGTCACAATCGCATATATTTTGTCGTCATCTACCTGTTTTCCATTCACTTTAGCGTCAATCAGTTTCTTATCTTTTATAATCAACTTGACATTGTAGGATATTCCCGATCCACCTCTTCCGGCGTATGCTTTGAATACGTCTGTAAGGTAATTACCTTTGAGGCGCACAATAACCAGTTCATTATCGAAAGAATAAGTGCTGAACACATCACCGACGGTTATATCGCCTTTCGGAATAGGCGATCTATGCCCGTTTACATTCATTATGGACAGATCGACAGTTTGTCCTTCCGTATACTTTATGTCAAGCCGCAGCATTATGTCGGATGTGAAATTCGTCAATAAGCTTTCCGGTAACCCGATGTTCATAAACAGGTCGGAGCGGCCTATGACTTTGCCCATATTCTCGTCCATTCGTTTTTTGTAATGGTCAACCATCGCCACCATTTTGGGGTCGGTTTTTTTATTTTCTATCACGGGTATATATTCCCCTCTTACAGAAGTGATAATATATTGATGCTTTGTGCAGGAACCTAATAATATAATCGATATTAAGCAGATATAATAACCTCGCATGTGTCTGTTATGAGTTTATAAGTTACGAATAGCCATTAGCTTTAATCCTCTTCAAATATAACATTTACAACTGAAAAAGCCATAAAGGATGTCATTAAAAACAAGACCTCTATGACTTTTTATTATTGGATGAGTAATACCTTATTTTTTACTCAATTTCTTAGAAGATATAACGTAGTCCCACCTGCATAGCCCATGTGCTCTCTTGAGAATGAACCTTCTGGAATGTTTTGGAAGGAAGAGACAGTACTCCGAGATCTGTAACCGGCATCAACGAATATTGAGGCGTATTATTCGCGTTTACACCTTCATAATACAATAGCCTCGTCAGACCCGCCGAGGTACTCAATACCGGTACTTTGAGCGCGCCCCAGTTACTATTTAGAAGGTTTGGCAAATTCAGTATGTCGAAACTCAATTGGATCGTGTTTTTACGTCCTCCCACATAGAAGTTGTAACTTTCTATTACTTTTATATCCAAACGATTATACCAAGGATACAAAGCCGCGTAACTATGGGCATATTCGCCCTTATGCTTGCGTAAATAATGATCCTGATTGATATAGTCCCAGAACGCGTCTCTCTGTTGATTGGCGGTAAAACCGTTTTTATCAACGAATATCAGTTCATCTTTTGTCTTAGGAATATAAATCAAGTCGGTGTTTACGCCATCTCCATTCATATCGTTGTTGTATCCGTAAGAGAAAGTACTCGCGTTATAACCCGAATAATAGAGACCTAAAGATGTATCGTGATACTTGCTCCAACTTATATCGTAATTAGCGGAAGCTACTATTTTATGAGGCATCCTGTACTGGGAATTATACAGCACCAAGTGGTTAGGTCCATTTATAGACGGTGTGTTTCTCCATGAAGAAGCGGCTTGGTCTCCCGGATTACCGGATATATCTTTCGATTCTGTATAGGTATAAGCCGCCATTAATCTTAGGTTTGGAGCCGGTTCCATTTCTGTCATAAAGTTCAGCGAATAGCTATATCCTTTGCTGGTATTGTACAGAACCATCGCTTCACTTATTTCCGGATAGAGCCTGCGTGAATCCGGGTATTTGTAGCGATTATCGGGTCCGTTGAAGCGGGGAGCGGTCGCATCGTCAAGATCCACAACATTCACGTTCCTTTGTACAATCTGATTGATGTCTTTTGAATACATCGCTTCAAACGTCAGTGATAAAGGAAATGAGATAGGAACTAAATAATCCACCGCTATATTATTCTTCCATACTTGAGGCAGTTTGAAATTTTTATCAACCGCCGCGATAGAAGAGGGGGCTTTTTCCTCCGGTTTCTGAGGGAAAAGATCAGGAAGAAGTTTCATTATTTCACTTTGGTCTTTTACCAATTTTATTTTGCTTAATACCGTGGGATCGGTAATTATATCTGTATTTTGCACCATACCGCTGTTAATCGGCATATTGACAAAGAATACAAATGGAACGAGTCCGGTAAAGACACCTGTTCCTCCTCGCAAGACAATAGATTTGTCTCCTTTTATATCCCAATTGAAACCAACGCGAGGAGAAAACAATACTTTCGTGGAAGGCCATAAACCGGTATTGATTTTCACGTTATCGGAAAAAGTCAATGCCGATATAGCTTTATTTTCTTCCAAATCGTTTACATACATCGGTAAATCCATACGAAAACCTACGGTTACGGATAAATCTTGATTTGGAGAGTATTTGTCTTGCAGATAGGAGGAGAATTGAGCGAAATCAAGTTTTGCCGCCGGATTTTTATTTCCTTCGTATCCATAAGTCAGCGCGTAAGTAACAGGAGGAGCGTCATTCAAGAAATCATCCAAACTCGCGTATCTGTAATAACCTGTACCGAAACGCATAAAGGCGTCGGACAGTTTTTGATATTCATAATTGACTCCGGCTGTGATATTATGTTTACCTACATATAAGGAAGCATTATCGGTAATCGTATATACGTCATTTTTCACCGCGTTGTTGAACGAAAATAATTCATAACCGGCTGACATATAAGCATCGCCATCTTTCCATATATCAATCATCGGGAAAACGTCGGAATTAGAGCCGCGCGTGTCCGATATTTTGGTATATGTAAGTAATAACTGGTTTGAACTTCTTGAGTTGAAATTTGATTTCAATTCTCCGGTGTATGATTTCACTATGTTTTCAATCTTATAATTAGTATTGGCAAAAGCCATCGCGTTGATACCCATACGCTCCGAAGCGGCTTGAGTACCTGCCGTGCTGCGCGCGTTTAACAGTTGGTCATTTGTATTTTTCACATAGTTGTAACGAATCGCCACCCTGTGGATGCGGTTGATATTCCAGTCGATACGGGCAAGGATTTTGTGGTTCTTAACATCACCCGGATAATCGTTAAAGCCTCCGGTGTTATATTGATATTTGTTTTTCAAATAGTCCGAAACAGCGCTCATATCAGCTGTTTTCGTCCTGGATATATTTTTCTCACGATTAGAGATGCCGTCTTTGGACGTTTGCCATGGAGTGACTTCTTCCGGCGAGGATTCAAACTCGCCGTTCACAAAGAAGAATAGCCTGTTATGGATGATAGGACCGCTAAAACTGGCTCCATAAGTTGACATGGAACTTTTTTCCAATCCCTGAATCTGTGTCCGGTCAACCCATGTACCGTTCGTGTTATCATTTCGGTGGTATGTATATACAGATCCGTTATATACATTTCCTCCACTCTTTGTAATAGCATTAATACCCGCGCCGGTGAAATTAGCCTGACGCACATCGAAAGGCGCTATGGTTACCTGTAATTCGTCGATAGCTTCTAAAGATATAGGTTGCGCCCGACCTCCCGGAAGGTTATTGGTGCCTAATCCAAAGTTATTATTGAAATTGGCGCCGTCTATCGTGATGTTATTCAAGCGACCGTCGCGTCCGCCGAATGAAGAACCGGTGCCTGAATATGGAGACAGGCGTGTGAAATCGTTAAGGCTTCGGGTGATAGTCGGTAACTTTAAAATCTTGTCGTTTGAGATGTTGGTGGTAGCGCCTCTCCTTTCGCCGTCGAAAACGCTATTATTGCCATATACGACAACCTCATCCAAGTCGGTGGCTATCAATTCTTTCAAATCCGTGTAAATTATGGTGATTTCACCTAATTTTAAATATACATCTCTGACCACATAAGTATTAAAACCTATGAAACTTACTTCTATCGTATAAGGTCCTCCTGTTCTCATACCTTGTAAGGTATAACGACCATCAGCATTTGTCAATGCTCCATATCTGGTTCTTGATGGCTCATGAACAGCGGTTACAGTTGCTCCGGTTAAAGATTCGCCATTAGCTTGCACACGCCCAGCGAGTGTGGATGTTGTTACCTGCGCTAATAAAGGATGTGTAAAGCTTAAGCAGAAAAACAAAAATAATAATTTCTTCTTCATAATAAAAGGGTGTTTAACCGTGAATAAATAAGAAATTTTTTGTAGTTGTGATATTTTATGCAAAAATAATACCTAATCTTTTTATTTGCGTAAAGGATTTATTTAAAAGTAATTAAGAGCTATGTTAAAAAAGCAATGAATAAATGAATTATAAATCTTATTTCTTCAATAAGAAGCTGAAATCGTCGTTAGCATTCAATTCTTTAGGTTCTTCGCCGTATTTGAATATACGAGCAGGTCTCTGACCTATCAGTTTCAACGCTTTTCCTTCAAGGTTCAGCATTGTGCCTTCCCGCAAACCGACAACGTACATATCCTGATTTTCGGTGATAAATTCCCTGACACGGTCTTCGCGTGTTTCTCCTCCGTGATTTTTAGGATGAGCGTCCAAATAATGCGGATTGATCTGAAAAGGAATCAGGTTTACCACATCAAAACCTTTGGGGTCGATTATCGGCATATCGTTCGTTGTGCGCAGTGTAGGGCAAGCGACATTCGACCCGGCGCTCCAACCGATATACGGGACTCCTTTTTTTACGCGTTTGTTTATTAGCTTTATAATGCCATTGTCGCGCATCACGCGTACCAACTTCCATGTATTACCGCCTCCTACAACGATAGCCTCAGCCTCTTCCACCGCTTTTAGGGGGTCGTCAAAATGATGAATACTGACTACGCTATGCCCCACTTCCTTGAACCGCTTATTTACTTTTTCCTCATACTCATCATACGAAAACGTCACTGCCGCGTACGGTATGAACAGGGCTTTTACCGGCTTGTCTCCTAAAAATTCTTTGATATTATATTTCGGATAATCCAGATAAGCTTCTCCGGGATTGGTCGAATTGCTGATAAGTAATAGTCTCATGGTATTTATTCTATTTTCAGACAAAAATACGAACAATATTTCTAAATTCTCATTTTGTCATTTCTTCTTTTTCGAATCTTCATAATCTTTAATAAATCCTCGGCACATCCAGTTTGCCAAAGCTTGCCTGTTATCCGGAACCAAGAAGCGTCTTTGGTCGAACGTATTTTGAATATTCCCCAACTCGGCGAATATGCCGATAGGCGTCGTGTTGTTCAGTACATACAGGCTACGCGAAGTAACCGTCCCTGTAAATCCCCGGTTGGGTTGATGCTTGTTATAATGGTCATTAAAGGTATCTTTCATTGTATTCGCTAATTTTTTTCCTTCCTCGTTCTTCTCCGCGTGATAGAAAAAAACGTCTAATTGCTGCTTTTTGCTACGGCTATCCACATGAATAAATACAGACCTTTTATATTTTTCCTTCGCTTTTTTACTGAGGCTGTTAATTTTATCGCTCCGCTGCTTCAATCTCTTCACCTGATTGAGCGGGATGGCTTCCCCCATGCACGTTTCCCTATCGCTGTTAGCCAGATAGCGGTCATCCCTGATGCCGTCTTTAGCGTCCTGTATAATCATATATACGGTAGCGCCCTCTTCCATCAGGCGACGGGCAAGGCGCAAGGTTATGTCATAAGCATATTCGTCTTCATGCAGCGTGTGTCCGTCAACTTTACCTATCGCCCCGCTATCGGGACCTCCATGTCCGCTCGACAGGAAGAAACAAGCTCCTTTCAACCGATCCGAAGCGACTATATAATCTTCATACTTCGCGCCGAAAAGTTTAAACTTTTTCTTTTTACCGGCGTAATTTTTTAATGAATCGGATGTGTTTCCCTTTTCATCAGATAGTAAATCGCCTTTCTTTGTCAGCGGTGGAAGGGTATAGGAGACTCCATTTAGCAATGAGTTGTTTTTGCCTAATTTTCCTTTATTTAGCTCTAAGAACTGCTTATAATGATCAGCATCGACGCGTTTATTCCTTCTCAAAAACATATAGATACCTTCACCGTTACGGGGGGTATCTTTCTCTTTTTGAGCATAAAGAGCAATACCGGAAAAGATAGTCAGAAAAAGGACAATGACACGTATATATTTCATAGGCTACAATGCTTGCCAATAAAAGAAATGATGAAATCACGATAGTGTACAAATATACTAAAGATTAATATAAAAATCAAAAATAGGGAGGAGCTATTCCTGTTCTCCTATTTTCTTTTGCGTCATTATCATAGTAGTATCGGATAACGCGTAAAATTTGTTCAATTGAATACTTAATATTATTCATAGCATATTTTTTGTCCATCGCTTTTTCAAGTGTGGCAGCGCCTTGTTGAATAGAAAAAACGGACAGAAAACCTTGGTCGTTTAATGCCTCTGCATCTTCTATCGACCCTCCGATAGCGATTACCGGAATATTTTGTTTTTGAGCGGCTTGAAGCACGCCGTATGGAGCTTTCCCCATACTCGTTTGCTTATCAAGTTTCCCTTCTCCGGTAATTATTAAATCGGCATCTTTAATCTGTTCGTCAAAACGCAGAGCATCCAACACCATTTCAATTCCGGGTTTTAACGTTGTAGTCAGAAAAGCCAGAAATCCACCTCCAAGACCGCCTGCCGCTCCGGCTCCCGGAATATTGTCAATATCTATGCCCCTTTCTTTTTTTATAATAGCGGCGAAACTCTTTAAACCGTTATCTAATAAACGAATTACCCCATCATCCGCTCCTTTTTGCCGGGCATATACAAAAGCTGCTCCATTTTCTCCGGAAAAGGGATTGTTGACATCACAAGCTATGGTAAAACGAGCTTCTTCCAATCGCGGCATGACCTGAGAACAATCAATCTTATGAATTTTATCTAAGATTCTCCCTCCCTGACCTAATTCTTTTCCATCTTTATCTAAAAACTTAAAACCAAGAGCCTGTAACATTCCCGTCCCCGCGTCATTTGTAGCGCTGCCTCCAATACCGATCAAAAAATTTACGCATCCGCGAATTAGCGCATCTTTAATTAGTTCTCCTGTTCCATAAGTAGATGTATTCATCGGGTTACGCTTTTCGACAGGGACTAAGGGTAATCCACTGGCGGACGCCATTTCAATAACCGCGGTTTTAGAATCTCCCAATATGCCATATTTAGCATTAATTATATTCATGAGCGGATCATGGACAAGACAAAATATCATCTCGCCATTCAGTGTATGCACTAAAGCTTCTGTCGTACCTTCACCGCCATCCGCGACAGGTATCTTTAATACTTCACAATCCGGAAATATCTTATTGATGGATATTTCCACGCAGTCGGAGACTTCCATCGAAGTCACAGAACCTTTGAATGAGTCCGAAGCGATAACTATTTTTTTCACAATATTAAATTCTTAAGTATGGTGTTTTTTATTTGCTACTTATCATCCTCCAGAAACCGGGATTCAAAAGGGCTAAGAAGATCTATCATTTCCTTATGAATCAATCCATTTGAAGAAACGATATGGTGACCTTTTAAGAAATCTCCGTTCCCTGTAAAGTTTGTCACCTTTCCGCCAGCCTCCTGTACAATCAATGCCCCCGCCGCGAAATCCCATATATTAATAAACGCTTCCGCGTAAACGTCGAATCTGCCAACCGCCACATTACAAAGTGAAATTGCCGCCGATCCATTGATTCGCAAGCCGTTGACCCTGCCATATAATTCGTTCATCAGGTTGATAATTACCGGCTTAAATTCACGGGAATTATACGGCAATCCCAAACCAATGAATGAATTGTCGAAGTTGTCAACAGTTGACACATGTATCTTTTTCCCATTCAAGTATGAATTACCGTTTTTCCACGCATAGAAACATTCGTCCC
The DNA here is from genome assembly GCA_031260865.1 of Prevotella sp. Lineage (GTDB taxonomy): Bacteria > Bacteroidota > Bacteroidia > Bacteroidales > Dysgonomonadaceae > Dysgonomonas. The sequence goes on along the minus strand of JAISKQ010000147.1, from coordinate 1,130 downwards.
TGCATACTTCATAGACGACTCCCAGCAAGATGTCGGAATGGAAACTCAAAGCAATGCTCACACAATACGGAGCATTATCGTAAATAAAATTTGTAGTTCCGTCCAAAGGGTCGATAATCCAGCAATAGTCTTTTTCCTTATACGATACGGTTTTTTCCTCAGTGATGAAAGAGGCGTCCTCTAACAAGCGGTTTAAGCGTTCAACGATAAGTTCTTCGGCAGCCTTATCAACATAAGTGACAAAATTGTTGGCGCTCTTCTCCTCTATCCTGTTTGCTTGAAAACTTAATCTTTCCTTCCGAAGAAAGTCTCCGGCGTCTTTTGCCACTTGGCATACCGTAGCTGTTAATTGCTCCAGATTTATTTCACTCATACCGTATTATCTTATTATTTGAGTTGACAAAGCTAAGCTATTTAGGACAATCAAAGGTTATGTGTCATGTGTTTTTTGATAATTCTTCCGTAGAGTTTCCTATTTCCTGATAATCCGCATATAATTTCCGATAAACAGTGCCCTTTTCCACATCAGGATACTATTCACGCGAAAATTCTTTGGGTCAACCCGAAAAGTTGTAAAGCAATGGTTCATTTTAAAAAAGTGACAAAAGTAACAGTTTTCGGTCCGTAGTAGTAAGTAGTTTACTAGAGTTCAAGTTTACTAACTTGCTAGAATTCTTGTAAACTAGTAAACTCCAAACTTAAAAAGTAACAAACGTAACAAACGTAACACTTTTCAATCAGCATCGCTTTTGCGCCATTCTTCATTTCTTGTAACTCGTAACTATCTTTCAAAGATCTCTTCAATCATCGCATCGCGCCGCGAATGGTTTATTGTTCAAAAAAGGTGACAAAAGTAACAGTTTTCGGTCAGCATCACTTCGCGCCATTCTTCTTGTAAACTTGCAAGCTTGTAAACTTGTAAACTCAAAACTTAAAAAGTAACAAACGTAACAAACGTAACACTTTTCAGTCAGCATCGCTTTGCATCATTCTTAGAAACTGTTTAATTTTTTTTAATGAATGTCGGTTATAATACCTAAGTCAAATAATTTCGTCTTCGTCATTGCGAGGAGGAACGACGAAGCAATCCATATCAACTGTTTGGATTGCTTCGGGCAAGCCCTCGCAAT
>JAISKQ010000141.1 GCA_031260865.1 Prevotella sp. | reverse complement strand
ATTGCGAGGGCTTGCCCGAAGCAATCCAAACAGTTGATATGGATTGCTTCGTCGTTCCTCCTCGCAATGACGAAGACGAAATTATTTGACTTAGGTATTATAACCGACATTCATTAAATTTAAAGAAATTCTTCATAGTACATGACAAAAAATATTTTATGTATATTTAAAAGGCTTATTATGTCGCCCTTGCAGGGCGCGGTTTCAGATTGTATTTTCCTACCCAAGGCGTTGCCATTGGGCTATATTATGTAGCCCCTTCAGGGCATCGTGGAAATAAACAGGCTGAAGGCCCGCCGGGCGTTGGGTATTCTCCAACAGTTCCGCCGTGACCTTCAGGGCATCGTGGGAATAAACAGGCTGAAGGCCTGATATATTCCAGCCCGGGGTAACACCCCGGGTAGATGACAGCCTAAGGAACTGCGCCCTGCAAGGGCAATATAAGATTTTGTAATATTTTTTGTCATCTACTATGATGTTGTGCATGAAAGTCCTGCAAGGATGGCAACTGCATAACCGTAGGTTGCGCTCGCCTGCCTGTCGACAAGCTCCGCTTCACCTACGGTTATGCACATTTTATTCCTGCGGGACATCGGGAAAAAGGTGATAGACGTAACAACTTTCAGTCATCACCGCATCGCGCCTTTCCTCATTCTTGTACACTTGCACGCTCGTAAACTAAAAAAAATGATAGGACGGATTGTCGGCGATAAAACGACCTCGAAGGGGTCGAATGTTTATAGCAAAACATATACCGTCCGCATTCGACCCCGCAGGGGTCGTATAGATGAGATTTTGCTATTAGCTATAAACATACGACCCGTTGGGTCGAAACAGACAATTAAGAAAACAGTCTATTCCGCATTCTTAATTGGCTATGCCGAACGTCGTTTCGCGTTATTTCATAAAAAAGATACCCGGATTGATCGGAAACAATTTTGGCGCGTCGCCGCCACTGCTACATTGAATAACCGTAATAGTCGTTTGGACGCTTTGGATTGTACCGGCGGCATTCGTTACATCCATCCGGATGGTATGGCTACCCGGCGTCAGGTTGTTCTTATTCCATACCAGCTGGTCTCTCGCGCTTGTTTCTTCAACGCCATCGATATACCACTTCAAATAGCCGGAATTCGTATTGTCTAAATTTTTCAGTTCGGCTCGGATAGCAACATCGGGACAAAACGATTCCCCCGCGATTTTCTGATAGTGGATGTCATTCACGAAAAAAGCCGTATTGAGATTGTATAGCGCCGAACCGCCCAAATAGTAATAAGAAATTTGCGGACCTATTCCATAGGATTGCACAAATAATCCGGCATCGTTGGCAAATGTCCAGTAATCGGAGGCCGTAGCTCCTGTCAACTCCATAATGTAGTAAGAGAATCCCGAATTCAAATTGTCCTTCCATGTTGTTCCTCCCGATAGAGACGCGCCGGTAGTCGCCGCGTTTTTGAACACCGTGGTCTGTGCCTTTGTAGCCGTCGGCGTGATCACTATGGCATAATTATTAGTAAAATTATTATCCGCGGTGGCAAACGGGGCGATTGTGACCCTATCCGACGCCTGGTCGAAAGGGGCTATCCATGATATAGACGGATCTCCGTTAGTGGTCGCCGGTGTCAAATTTCTATTGCCTTCCAGATATGAAAAAACGCCAACCGGCTTATCGGAGGTAATATACTCGCCATTGACCGTTGATGCCGTTGTAATTTCCAGTTCCATAAATTGCCCGGCGTTTAGAGGGGATGAACCGGATGTAAGAGCGCCGCCGCCTGTATATGTAATATGCGTGTTGGCCGACGTGGCGATAACGCGGACCCGTTCTTTACCCTGGGTGGTGACAGGAACGAGGTAGCGACTTCCCCACATATCCACAGGAGGAATTTGCTGAAATAAACAATCGGCAGTTCCGTTGGATGTGCTTACCCCCACCGGCACATGCACTCCGGTGTTGGTTACAAAATAAGCGATCGGCTTCGTGGATGTGATATGTTTCCCCGTCATATCTGTATTTTGGGTATAATTGGCATAAACCTGCCCTTCATTTAATGTCGCTTTTTGCACGCCATTTTCATAGACGATTGTATTATCTTCGGTAGCCACCACCGTGTATCCGTCGCTATGTGTAGCATCCGCCGGTTTATAGGACGCGTGATAGTAATTTGTACCTAACAGGTGTGTAGGCAGTACATTGGTGGCATCCGCCGTCTGTGGATATATATTTAAGACATACACGGCGATCGAGTCGTCGGATTGGATGCGTAATGATTTAGATGAAGTTAAGGATTTGGTACCCACCGGAGTTTCATCGTTTGGGGTATCCATCGAATAAATGGCTGCTTTCTGATCTCCTGTTGTTAACTTGATAGTCCTGACAAGAGATCCCCCCGGCGCCGACGGAATAGGGTATATTGATGTTGAATTCAGACTTGTGTTGTTTTTATAAAAAAATCGAACCGTTGTCGCTTTAGTCGCCACTATTTTTATTTGAAATTGAAGGGAGGAGAGATTGCTGGGCTTTCCATAATTATTGCCAAACGACAAATAAAAATCTTTTCCCTTTGTGCTTACCGGGACATCTGTTTGCGCGTGCAACAGGGTTGAGATAGCCATTAAGATAATCATAAACATTAACGCGCACTTGTTTCGTTCCATATTGTCTTTAATTTTTTACGAATTCAAATTTACTAATCTAAATTAAGGGCAAAGGTATAAAAAACAGATTGTAATTAACTTAATTTATCAGTATTTTAATTAAAAAACTATCCGCTGCCACACCGACCGTAAATAATTAAAATAAACTGATGTATATCTTTTGAAATGAAATATAATATAATCTCTTCTGTTCTTCGAGCCTCTGCCCTATAATGAATTTATTCTGTTTCAGGCTTTTGTTTATTCAATCATCGACTCCAACTTTTTACGGTACTTGGCGGGAGACATGCCTACGTGCTTACGGAAAAACTTAATAAAATAAGTGAAATCCAAGCCTAACAGGTCGGCTATTTCTCCTTGATTGAGCGTCGTGTTCTTTAATAACCGGATTGCTTCCGACAATACTTTTTCGCTGATGTATTCTTTAGCGGAAACTCCATGAACAGACGAAACAATCTGAGACAATTTTTTTTCCGATATGTTTAATTTTTCCGCGTAAAAATAGACGCGCTTTTCGGTCAGGTAATGCTGATTCAGCAAGGCTCTGAATTGCTGGGTATAGGTTTGATTGACAGGTGAATCAAACCTCCTTTTCTGTATTCTGTACTCCCGCTCGATTATCATCAACAGGTTGTGCAAACAATTACGCAGGAGCGCTGATTTTGTTTCCTGCCCTTTGTCGGTTTGAATTTTCATCAGAGAAAAATACAGTTCGACCTGCTTGACGAATTTTCTTGACCGCGGGTGGATAATCGCGTAATCGTTTTGAAAGAGTGAACTCTTATTTAGAAAATTTATTTTTTCTCTCGTGTCTCCAAAAAAATCGACGCTAAAAAGAATCATGTCGCCCGTGCAATCTTGATTGGAAAAACGTTGTAAGATATCTTGATTGACAATCAGCAAACTGTTATTCTCCGGCGTTATTTTTACATTTTTGACGAAGTGGGAATTTCCTCTTCCTTTGTATCGGAAAATTTGATAAAAAGAGGCGCGATGGTAATCATAAATAGTTTCTTGCGCAATCTTTTGACTGTACAATTCCTCGAAAGAGATGACTTCGATATTCAACGGATCTAATACGTCATCTGTACTATGACGGGGTATATTCTTGGACATTTTCAATGGCATTTATTAGTATTCTATAATTTGTTCTTAAATCTTTAGGATGCACTCCTCTGTTTTTGATGAAAAGTTTGATGAAACTCGACACGTCAAAATTCAACTCGATGGCAATCTGAGTAATGTTTTTATCGCTAAACACTAATAACCGGACGGCTTCATTCAGTATGCGGTCGGTCAGCATTTCCCGGAAGGTTTTATTGTAAACGACTTGCAGGGATTTATCCAGCAGTTTTTCGGTAATCCCCATTTTGTCCGCGTAAAAAGCCTTTTTGCGCTTAGCGGAAGCATGCGTCCTGAGCAGATCGACGAACAGCAAGGCATAACTCAATAAATGACCGGATTTGAATTGCCTTTCGTAATTCACTTCCGTGGAAAGCAAGGCAATGTTCGCCAATAAATTCCGTAACATCGACGGCTGCAAATCATCGGAAGGAGAAAGGTATTCCGTATATAGCAAAGCCATACATTTCCGCTGATACTCAGTGATACCTCCCATATTGAGAATAGGCTGACTGAGCGAAAAACAGAATTTCAACAAGGCTTTCGACCGGTCGGTTTCGCAAAATTTTTCCGAAATGATAACAATATAGCCTTTCAGATATAAACGACAAAAAATCGGCAATAAGTATGAATCTATAAGCAATATAGAATCTTCCTGCAACTGAAGCACATCTTTTATTTCAGGCGAAAAATCACGTCTGTATTTATTGACATAAAGAATGTAATATAAAGACATATCACGCGCGTGCTCCGTATAAAATTGATACAAGCGCGGATCTTTCAATGAAAAAACCCAAAATCCAATATCTTCCTCATTCATCTTATATTTCTTTTATCATTTTAAAAAAAAGACGCCCGGATTGACCGGAAGCAAGGGGTTATCGCAGGGTTCGTAGCGTAACACCACATCGTCGGAGTACACACAGTCGCCGTCTTTTACCGTCCATCGGAGCTTAACGTCGTCCGACCGTTGATTCCAAAGGACGGTGACCGTTGTGCCGAATAAGGCGTTGTTTGCTATCGTCACGCCCGCGGCGTCGCCCACCACCGTCCATTTACCGGCGCTGACAAGTGGAGCGATTCCCTCCCCCATCGTATAGACAGGGTCGCATTGTGTGATGACGTCCCCGGCGTTAATAGCAATGCCGTCCAATATATTCACGGTCAGCACGCCGCCGGGAGCGCCGGAAATACACGACGGACATAACATCGACACATCGAAATGAGTGCCGGCGACAGCGGCGTCCGTAGCTTTAAACTTAAGATCGTAAGACGGTGCCCCCGCGGGGATTGTTACCGAGGCAGGGAGTGGCGAGCCGTCCAATTGGGTATAGTGCGTACCGTTTACGACCGCTCCGGTACTATAACTCAAATTGATGGTCAGAGCCGAGGAGGTATCCAAGTCGGAGCGGGAAAAATGGATGTAATTGTTCTCCGTTTTCTTACGGACGCCCGTGGCATCCGCTTTGTCGCAGCCGAACAAGCTCATTTTGTTTCCGACCTCAAAACTATTCGCCTTCAGAAACACGCCCGAACCGGCCGTATGATCGGACACATTCCCCACCGCCAACTTCAGATGATAGGTATGACAAGGATTCAAACCGGTTATGGAGGCTGTCAACTCTTTCGTATATCCGTCAAATTCAGTTATGGCAGAACCATTTTTATTCGCGACAAACAGAGCCGAATTATTTGGATTAGTGCCGGTTCCGGAGTATAGATTGTTCGCGTAGTATCCACTATTCACGGTGTTAATGGAGACAGCACTGCCATCGGGAAGAAGGGCGATGTTTTTGTTTAAAAGGGAATTATCTGTCTTGTCGGTGACGAAAAAACCGAATATGTCATTATATGTAGTGTGAACATATTCCGGATATTCTTCCGAAGCAAAAATATACTGAAACCGCATTGACGTGGAAGCCGGCGTAAAGTCAAATTCCAATATAGCCGCGTCCTTTATACCCCCACTATTGCCCATCCTACTAAGCAGGGCTGTTAATTCAGTATCTTTTTCGCCCACTGTATAACTCTCAGGATTACTCATAGCAACGTCACTATTTTGATCTTGCGTAGCCGGAGGATTGCTATTAGGTCCTTCAGCATCACGCGTATTACCGGTAGCCAGCAGCAAGCCTTCTTCCAAAGGGAAGGTGGTGCCGTTTTTATTAAAATAGGCTAATCCGCGACCTCCTTGGGTTATTGAATTTGTCCAATCTGTGGTATTCTTGGTTGGCCAACCCATTACTTGTGCTGTTATATTACTTACCGACGCGCAAGCGCCTGTTTTAACAAACACGCTCTCAACCAGCTCCTTTACTTTCATATTCTGATAGGTCGCATCGCGATTTACAGCGATTGAACCTTTCGGCAGGTTTGTATTAATTGATTTTAGCTTACCATTATTTACCTGTCTCGCCGGAATACTGTCTTGCGCGTTTATCGCCGCCGCTTGCAGGAAGAAAACGCCGATAAGGACAAAGCAGAACTTATAGAATGGTTGAACAATTTTTGAGTACATATATATTTTTATTAGTGTTATTGTCAATTTAATGATAGATATGGTTAATCCGGTTGACCGACATATAAACGCTCGGAACCGGCACCGCCGTGACTGTCAGCACGCCTGTCGTACCATCGCAACCGTTCGCGCTGGTAAAGGTAAAATAAGCCGTACCCGGCGACACGGCGGTTACGACTCCGTTGGCAGGATTTACCGTTGCCACGGCGGTGTTGCTGCTTTGCCATGTTCCCCCTGAGTTCGGGGACAAGGTGGTAGTCCCTCCCGCCATGACGGATACAGCGCCGTTGATGAAAGCGTCCGGTATATCTATCGTGAAAGTCGCGCCGACGGCGCCCGTCGCATTGTTGTTAACCACCAGCCTGACGGCGCGCGATCCGGCGGGTAATGTCGTTGTCCAGTCGTTCCATAAATTTCTACTTGCCGTGAGTTCCTGACCGTCGATGTACCATCTCAAATAATCGGATGAAGTTAATAAGCTCGCGTTGGAATAATCGCGTACCGTCTTGAAACGGACATTGCCGTCGCAAAACGCCATCCCCTCCACATCCGGATAATAAATATCGTTGACATAAAATCCGTTGGCTATATTATATGCAGCGGAGCCCGCCAGATAGTAATAGGATTCGGCTGATCCTATTCCATAAACCAACACGATTAGCCCTGAAGTATTTTCGAAGGTGTAGCCCGCGTCATTTAACGGAAGGGAATAAACGGAATAGCCGGACAGATCGGTCCATGAGCCTCCCGAAAGGAATTGAGCCGCTCCTGCCCCGACGGCGTATTTTGTATTGCCTTTATTCGCCGTAGGGGTTATAATCAACGCGTAATGATTGGAGATATTCGAACTTCCTCCTATCAGAAAAAACGGGGCGATCGTTATTTTCTCCACCATTTGTTCCATCGGAGGAATCCAAACTTCGGAAGGGCCGCCGTAGCCGATGCCGCTGCTGTTCAAGGACGTCATATAGGCGCAAACAGCGACCGGCTTGTTGGAAGTGATATAGCAGGCGCTTGTCGTCGATAATTCCACAATTCCACCTTTGCTCAAGGTCAAAGCGCCGCTTACTATACTCCCGCTCGATTGGGTTATCGTCGTCCCGTCTTCCGAGGCTATAACCTTTATCCTCGCTGTGTTCTGAGTAGTGATTGGCACGATAAAACGAGTTCCCCAAGAAGAAACCGGCATCATCTGTTCGAAAAGCATATCGGCGTTAGTAGCGCCGTAGGGAACCTGAGCGCACTGATGAGAGGTAAAATAAGCAATCTTCTTGTCGGATGTGAAACGCTTTCCTTCCAGAGCGGCGTTGCCCGCCGCCCAATAGAGTACTTGTCCCTGTGTCAAAGAGGCGACCGTGGTCGCTCCATCGTAAATATTCGTTGTTCCGCTTGCCGTGGCTACAATCAATAAGCCATCGTTAGCATAAGACGCTGTCCCGTTCTTGTATCCCAGATGATAATAATCCGTACCTAAAGCAGTTACCGGAAGCACATTGGCAGCTTCGGAAGTAGCTGTGTGTTGGTTTAACGCGTACACGGAAACCGGCGATTTGGATGTTATATGCAACGACTTATAGGATGTCTGTTTAGTCGTTAACATGCCCGCGTAAGAATACACCGCGGCTTTCTCATCGGTATCCAAATTTTTGGTATAAACCGCGCCGGCGTTCATATACACCGTTTGCGTTTTTTTTGCGCTTGGGATAGCGCTATCGGTAAAGTAAAGCGTGATCGTGTCTTTTTTAGTAGCCACAATCTTAATTTGTAATTCTAATGTGGTCGAGGTAGCGCTTTGCGTCCTGTTTTGTCCAAACGCCAGCCAGAAATCGGTTCCTTCGGTAGTTTGTTTTTGAGCGAATAAACTACTGATACCGACTATAAAGAATAAGATGAGAAAAATATATTTTTTCATAAGCGTGTTCTATTTTAGAAAACTACTTATCCTCAAAGCAACGTCAGACGAATTGTCAGACGTCAATAAAAATCACCCTGATTTATCATTTAAGACAAGACCCCAAAGACTTTTCAATTATAATTATGCTTTTTAACTCCTTTTTTTATTATAAAAAACACTAAGGTATTGAAGTTCACTTGTATAATGATAATTAACAATATAAAACTATTTTTAAATATACATATACAGGGCAAATACAAAATAGATCGGCTTCAGACACAAGGATTTAACAATGCTGTTTTTTTTTAGCTTTTCATACAACCCGTTCTTTTTTTAGATATACATCGATCACGGAATTTTTATCGATCTTTATTATTCGTAAAAATTTCATTATTTTCAATACCGTGACCGGTAAATAAAAATTCAAGTTAAATCTTTTTTGCATCTTAATCATTACTTCACTATAAAGACCACGTTTAGAAATGATTTGGCTGTAAGCGTAGTGCTTAATAGTTTATAACTCATCTTTCCATTCGAATCAACCGATACAGATTTAAGTAAATCGGGATCGTAATAGGTGATCACAAAAATCAACTCTTCTTTGTTATAGACCCTATTGTCTTTTAAGGAAGAAACGGCAGGTATGGAGCTATCACTACTTACAAACTGCGGATTATTAGTTGTATTATTAGTAAATTGACGTTTATATTCGTCATATAAATTGTAATAATACTCTGTATCGCCGGCGGTTTGTCCCGCTAAATCGATATTGCAAGACGGCATATAAAAGAATTGCTTGGTCTTTTCACCTTCACCTTGTCGAACCCATTTTTCGCCGTCCCACACATATATTCCCGGTATAAAATCGGTACCGGTAGCAAGATTATAAACCATTAAACCGGTGTGACGCCATTTTACATTATTGGTAAAGTTCGAGTCCTTGGCGATAAAAGGTTGTAAGGTGGTAAGACTGACTAATTCCACGCGCGGCAAACCTAAACCGCCGCCTCCCTTTGCGTCGACGGTAGCGTTACCGGTGGCGGTAGCCGATGTCGGATTCGTCGGATTATAGAATTTAAGGTCAAGCATACTCGCGGGATTGGGTTCATTGCTAGACCCCACGGTTATTTGAGCCTTAGCGTTATATACTCCGATGGTAGCCACCAAAAGAAACAATAGACTGATTTTTAATTTTATCATCTTCATACTGAGTAGTTTATTTACATAAATAAATTAAAGAAAAACAATCGAATACATGTCGGTTTAATCGAAACTCTTTCATAAAACTTATCATATAGTTTTGTTTATATTAATGTCTAATCCTTTCGGACTGTTTTCTATCTAATTATATTTGAATAGGCATTCATTAAAAATCTATGACTTTCGTAATGTCTCTCCTTTTTTTATTTAGCAAAGTCATTATGGCTATTAGCCAAAATCACTGACGAATAACGCCTTAATCGCGGATTTGTTTATAACGAATGTAAATACATTTGCAGACGAAAGCATTAAGGCATATTACAAAGCACAAAATAAAACACACTTATTTTTAGAGTGTTATATCACTCATTGTGTGTAATATTATTCAAAAGCGACAAATCGCTTTCAAAATTAAATGATTCATTTATAACATATAAAAATAAGATATTTTCAGCATGCTTACCCCAAACGACATAGGGCTATGAATCCTGACGCCAAAGTTACGCTATATCGCTACTTACAATATAGTAAATTTGCATCAAAAAATTGTCTTTTTCGGATTTATTTTGGTAAATTTCGATTTTAAAATAGTCTTTTTTGAATATAAAGAACTTTACAAACGGAAAGTTAAAATAATCAACCCTGAATTTGTAATCACTTTTTAATTAATACATTATGCTTCTCCCTCAAAATTCAAACGCCTTGTCTATTTCAAATCAATGCGTCTGAAAATATTAATTTTCAAGCAGTTAAATAAGGAAATACATTTACGAAACAGATGGAAAGATATTTATAAAATGATTGACGAAACATACATACCGATCGCGCGCCGGGAGTTTAGCCCGCTAAACCGGTATGTATAAAGCAAGAAATCCATCTCAAAACAGCTCGAAGAAAGATGCCGATAAAAACAGTAACAGTTTCTCAATCGTGAGTTAAATGAGCCGTGATGTATTCTTTGGGAGACATACCGTAAAACTCCTTGAACGAATTTGAGAAATGCGACAAATTAGAGAATCCCGTGGCATAAGCTACTTCCGATATTGTCAGTTTCTTACCGGAAAGTAAGGTTGCCGCCTGTTTTAGCCGGATGCCCCTGATGAAATCGCGAGCCGACTGGTTTGTCAGTTCTTTCAGCTTACGGTGCATGTGCACACGGCTCATACCGACGTTCGCCGCCAGCATTTCCACGCTGAGATCGGCGTTTGAAAGGTTCTCGTTCACTATTTTCATCACTCGCCGCATCAATATCTCATCGGCGGATTTCATTTCTATTTTTTGTATTTTGTCCTCCTGCTGTTGTTGACCGCTGAATTTATTCTTGAGGCGTTCCCTGTTCTCTATCAGGTTCGCGATTGTACTTTTCAGTACTTCGGTGTTGAATGGTTTTGAAATATAGGCGTCAGCCCCAATGTCCAAGCCTTCTATTTTGTTTTCGGGCGTGGCTTTTGCCGTAAGCAGGATAATAGGTATATGATTGATGTTGATGTTTTGCTTCACTTTTCGAGCCAGGGTGATACCGTCCATTTCGGGCATCATCACATCGCTGATAATAAGGTCGGGGCTTTCGGTCAACGCCAGCTCCAACGCCTTTTTACCATTCGACGATTCCATTATTTTATATTCCGACGCCAGCTCATTCTTGATATATTCGCGTATTTCATCTTCATCTTCTACTACCAATACGCGGTATTTGGTTTTCGGTTTCACTTTCTTGCCGCCTTCTTCCTCAGCCTCATCCGGTATTTTGAGGGGCTCGGGCGATAAGTTCAATGGTTGTGGCGTTCCATACAGTTCTCCGTTTTCCAGCTCCTGAATATCAAGATGGTCGCAACCCAAAGGAACTCTCACGATAAACCGCGTTCCCTGCGTATCTTCCCTGTTTTCGGCGAAAATAATTCCGTGATGCAGCTCTATCAACGACCGCGAAAGGTGTAATCCGATTCCTGTGCCAAAGTTTGAATTGGTGAGGTCGTTGTTTATCTGATAAAACCGTTCAAAGATTTGCTCTATTTTATCTTTGTTTATCCCGATACCGTTGTCGGTGACGACAATCTCGAAGTATTTCTTTAAAGGACCTTTCAGAGACTCGTTGTAGCCGGTGGTCAGTTCAATCGTAATACTTCCGTTATCCAAGGTATATTTGAAAGCGTTGGATAAAATATTCAGGAGGACTTTATCAAAGTTATTGAGGTCGATCCATACATTCAGCTTTTCGTCTTTGTGTATAAAGCTGAAATCGATATTTTTTCGTTGAGCCGGGTATTCGAATGTCAGCATCAGGTCTTCGATAAAGCCGACGATATCGGTTTCCTTGAAATGCAGGCGCATCTGTCCCTTATCCAGCTTTCGGATGTCCATCAATTGATTGATAAGGTGTAATATGCGTTGCGCGTTACGATATATCATCACGTATGTTTTTTGCAGCTTCGGGTCTTTGTTGTCAAACAGAAGTTTTTCCAATGGGTTTATAATCAAAGTCATCGGCGTGCGTATCTCGTGCGATATATTGATAAAGAATTGCAGTTTCGCCTCGTTTATTTGTTCTTCATGCGTCCTGCGCATGTCATCCTGGCGATGTTGCACGCGGGTACGGATATAGATGGCGATGAAATAGGCGAACAATACGCCGAGTACGGCATACACCATATAAGCCCATACCGACTGATACCAAGGAGGCGTTATTTCTATTTTAATTGTTTTTATCTCGGAATAATTATCATGATCCCGCACCCTCAACTTAAATGTATATGTTCCCGGATTTAGATTCGTGTAAGTGACCCTGTTCATGCCCGGATAAGAGTTTGTCCAGTCGGGGCTAAGTTCTTCTATCATATATTGATACACAATTCGTTCGGGGTTTGTGTATTCCAACGCCGAAAATTCGATGCTGAACGTATTATCGTTATACGCCAGCGTAAACCGGTCGGCATCCAACACCGAAGTATTTATTATATCATTTCCGCCCGATTTATCCCCTTGCCGGATCGCGTGATTGAACAGATAAAAATCGGTAATCAATACTTTCAATTCTTTTTTCGTATCGGTGATGTCTTTCGGGTAAAAGTCGGTGACTCCGTTTATTCCGCCAAAATATATCTTTCCGCCCTTGTCCGCGAACCGCGCCCCGCGCGTAAATTCATTCCCCTGCAATCCGTCGCCTATATAATAATTGACAAAACGATTTTCGGCGGGAATAAACTTGCTGATGCCCAGATAGGTGCTTATCCATACATTTCCGTTTTCATCTTCGTGTATGCCGCAGATAACGTCGTTGGGCAAACCGTCTTTCACGGTATAGCTCTTCACGGATTGATCCTTTTTATTGAACACATACAACCCCTCGGTAGTGCCTATCCACATATTCCCCGATTTGTCTTCGTAGAGGGTATAGACAACCGTTTTGGGGAGTATGGTGTTTTGATTGAGATAATTGATAAACGTGTTCTTTCGGGGATTATAGCAGCTTGCCCCTTTGTAGTGGGCTATCCATATAAGGCCTTCGCTATCGAATAGTATATCGTTTACCCAATCATTGCTGAGTTCGTCGATAGAGAAATCATCGTTCTCGCTTTTACGCGATTCGAAATGAATTATTTTGCCGTCGGTCAGGTTCAGTTTATAGAATCCAGAGCCGTATGTCCCTATTAATAAGTTCTTTTGATTGTCTTCGGTAATACAGTATATTTTTTCATTCAGCAATTCGGGGATATATTGGCAAGTCCCTGTTTTCCTGTTCAATTTTGCTAATCCTTTGGTATATGAGCCAACCCATAAATTATTGTTTGAGTCTTCGTAAATGCTCAGGATGATGTTCGATATTGAATAGGGAGAGGCGGATTGATCAAAGTGGGCGACCCTCTCGTCTTTATCGTTGATGCCGTATATACCGTCATTATCTGTCCCTATCCATGTTATATTATCGCGGTCTTTATAAATGGACATGACGGAACTGGAACCTATCGGGTTGTTTTTTATCGATTTGAAACCGTAGTAATCGAATTTCTTTTCGGCTCCCGGAATAAATATTATCCCTTTTTGGAAAATACCCAACCAGAAATTATTATCCTTGTCCTGAAGAATAGAGTGCACTTTACCTTTCGATAAATCGAACGGGGCGGAATTTACTTCGTGATCTTCCACAATATCCCGATCTTTGTTGTAAAGCTTCAGACCTTGTCCGTCTGTTCCTATATACAATATATTCTCTTTGGTCAGCAGGAGCGTTTTTACCGACAGTTGCGAATTTCCATTGTAAAGGACTTGCTTGAATGTTTTGTCCCGGACATTATACTTATTCAGTCCCTTGGTAAGTGTTCCCACGAATATATTCCCTTGTTTATCTTCAGCTATCGATGATATATTGTCGCTGCTGATGCCATTTGGCGCGGTAAATGTCTTTATTTCTTTCGTAGCGGGAGAATAGAAGTTGAGTCCGTTGTTTTCCGAACCTATCCATAAATTGCCTTTCGAATCCTGGAACACTAAGTTAAGGTAATTACTATTCAACAGGTTTTCCAATTTTGTTTTGAAATACGAATCTCCCTTTTTCATAGAGAAAAGCCCTTGCCCCGAGGTTGCCACCCATATATCGCCATCCCGGGCTTCGATAATACCGGTAATATGTGGCGACACCTGTTTGCCGTCTTTGTACATTTTTATCTCTTGGAAAGAGTTGGTCGCCCAGTCATACTTCATCAGCCCGTTGATGCATCCGACCCAGAAGTTGCCCGAACTGTCTTCAAAAACAGTTCTTACATAGTTGTTTTTTATCGAAGTGGAATCATCCGCCGAATGTTTATAAATGGTGAACTTCGTTCCGTCGAATTTATTCAGTCCGTTTTCCGTCGCGATCCAGATAAAGCCTTTTTTGTCCTGATATACTTTGTTTATCAAACTGTTTGATAAATCCTCATCAGGCGAATAAAATTTCCCTGTTTGTCCTGCTATATGTAATGTAAAAAAAATTAAAAACAGATATGTCAAATTGAGAGTTTTCATGTATTTCTCCATGTGCGATTCGGTTTTATGTAAAAAGGTTTATGCAAATCTACGAAAATAAAGTTATAAATAAATGTTTTCGGGATGAATGTTACACAGAAAAAAATATATGTTACATTTGAAAAACGAATGTAACAATATGAAAATAGAATGAAACACACGAATACGCCTATGCTGATAAATAGTTATAAGTTTGTGTCGGATAAAAAATAAAATTCCACAATTTACGAAACTAAACTAATAATTATGGAAATATAAAATGGTCTAATCTGAAAAAATAAGTTATTTAATAATAGTAAAAAGAATCTTAATCATGGAAAATACAGGATTATCTAAGTCTTTCAGGCTTTTATTTTTATTTCTTCTAATACCTGTTTTTGCTTTCTCGCAATCTATATCCATACAAGGTGTGGTGAAGGATGCCACGGGAGAAACGCTGATAGGTGTCGCTGTAACAGAGATCGGTACGCAGAATGGCGCTCTTACCGATATAGATGGAAAATTCGCGCTTAAAGTTTCTCCCAACGGGAAAATCAAAGTTTCTCTTGTCGGTTACCACCCACAGGAAATAAGCGTAAACGGACAAACAAATTTTAATATCGTCATGGAGGAGGATACAAAACTGCTCGAAGAAGTCGTCGTGGTTGGTTACGGTACAATGAAGCGTAGCGACCTGACTGGAGCCGTTACTTCGGTGACCTCCGACGCCATAAGCCGTTCCGTGCCCACATCCATCGATCAGGTGTTGCAGGGACGCGCCGCCGGAGTACAGGTACAGCAAAATTCCGGTATGCCCGGATCCAGTACCTCGGTCCGCATACGCGGTATCAACTCGTTAAGCTCTTCCAACGAACCTATCTATGTGATAGACGGAGTCGTCATCGACGGTGGAGCCACCGACCAAAACAGCACCAATACAAACGCCCTGGCAAATATCAACCCTGCCGACATCGTATCCATGGACATACTCAAGGATGCTTCGGCAACGGCTATATACGGTTCGCGCGCCGCCAACGGGGTGATTATGATCACCACCAAGCGCGGAAAGAAAGGCGAAGCCGCCATCTCCTACAACGGATATGTGGGCTGGCAGATGATTCCTAAGAAGCTGGATGTGCTGAACCTGCGCGAATACGCCGCCCACCGCAACGTGCTTGCCGATTATGGCATCGCCACACGAAACAATAACTTTGTCCGTCCCGATTTGCTGGGCGAAGGCACTGATTGGCAGGACGAGCTGTTTACCACGGCGATGATGCACAATCATAATATCTCCATATCGGGCGGCGGCGACAATGTCACTTACGCTTTGGGCGCCGGTTACATGAATCAGGATGGTATTGCCGCCGGTTCAGGTTTCAAACGGCTGAACCTGAGCGGAAGTTTCGACGCGCAGGTGAAAAGCTGGTTGAAAGCCGGTATAAATTTCGCCTTCGCGAATACCGACCAAAAATTGACCGTGTCGGATCGTTCTTTGATAGCCACCGCGCTGCGAATGACGCCCGATGTGCCTATCCGCAACGCGGACGGATCGTTTGCCGGCACGGAAGAACAGTATATGCCTATCAACCCCATGGCATTAGCTTCGCTGATCAGCAATAAGGTGGAAATAGCCGATATACGCGCCAATACATACGCCGAAGCGTCTATATTGCCGGAACTGACCTTCCGCACCGAACTTTCGTTCGATGTGAACACGACTAACAACTCGCGCTTTCAGCCTACATACTACTTGACGCAAACGCAGTACAATGACGTGAATGAAGGACGCTATACCAAGCAGTACAATAAATATTGGAGCTGGCGCAATATACTGACTTACACTAAAACTTTCGATGTACATGCCATAACAGCCATGGTCGGACAGGAAATGTCGCGCTCTACCTGGGAATATCTGTTAGGCAGCCGCACCGGATTCCCTACGAATACTTCAACCGGGCTGACGTTGGGCGACGATACCAAATCTTTCAGCAACGGCTATGACGGGATGCAATCGCTATCTTCCGTTTTCGGACGATTGTTCTATTCGTACAACGACCGCTATCTGCTCACAGCTACCTTACGCCGTGACGGATCTTCTAAATTCGCGAAAGAAAACCGTTGGGGTTGGTTCCCATCGGCGGCTATCGCATGGAAAATATCAAACGAAAAATTCCTCAAAAGTTATCCGGCCATCAACAACTTGAAACTACGCCTCGGCTACGGGCTGGTCGGAAACCAAAACATACCTACAAACGAAGCATTCATCGCCGCTTACAACACGACTCCTACCAACAACTGGGGAACAGGATTGATAGCATCTAATATACCTAACGCTTCCCTGACATGGGAATCAACCTCTCAAGCTAATGTGGGTTTAGACCTCAACCTGTTCAAAAACAGGATTGAGTTTATAGCCGATGTGTATTATAAAAAGACCAACAACCTGTTGATGAGAGCGGCTCTTCCAGGGTTCGCCGGAAGCAGCGGACAGGGTTCGCTCGGCGCTCCTTGGGTAAATTTAGGCTCTCTCGAAAACAAAGGGATAGAACTCACCCTTAACACAGTAAATATAGATAATAAAGATTTCCTTTGGCGTTCCAACTTCATCTTCTCGCTAAACCGAAACAAAGTGAGGTCTATCAACACCGTTACGGGAATATTGAACGGCTCGGCAAACGGAAACAGTTGGGGCGTAACCGAATCGGTAACGATCAACCGCACGGCTGTAGGACGACCTATCGGCGAATTTTACGGCTATAAGGTTATCGGACGGTTTGAAAAAGGCACCGACTTTTATTACAAAGACCAAAACGGCAACATAGTCAAAACCCCGGTAATGGAAGGTATGGATATAAATGAAGATACCGGAGTATGGGTCGGCGATTACATCTACAAAGACATGGATGGCAACGGGGTCATCAACGAAGAAGACCGTACCGTAATCGGCAACCCTGAACCGAAATTTACATTCGGGATAGGCAACACCTTCTCTTATAAAGGCTTCGACCTGACGATCGCGCTTTCGGGAAGCTACGGCAACGACGTCGTAAACTATGCCCGCCGCTTCATGGAAAATCCTCGACGGAATACATCCAACCTGTTTGCTTACGCGCTCGATTACGCTCGCGTCGATTTGGTCGATCCGAATGGAGCTAACGACTACCGCAACGTACACATTGTAGGTGGCGACCCGCGCGCGTCGCGCTTAGCGATAGGACAGAAAGCAAGCGACTATAATTTCGCTTTCAGCGACCGCTTTGTGGAAGACGGATCGTACCTGCGCATACAGAACATATCGTTCGGTTACAACCTGCCTCGCAAGCTGATAAGCAGAGCGGGAATACAAAATCTGAAAATATACACGAACATACAGAACCTTCATACGTTTACTAAATATAAGGGTTACGATCCCGAAGTAGGCAGTTCGTATGAAGATGGAAACTGGTTGACCGGGTTCGACAACGGACGTTATCCATCGCCGCGAATTTATACTGTCGGCATCAACGTTACTTTTTAATCATTAAAATCTAAATTACGCAAATATGAAAACAATAAAAATATACGCGCTCCTGCTTTCGACAATGTTATGTGCCTCATCTTGCAATGATTTTTTGGATAATGATTTCAACAGCATCATAATAGGTGAAAATTTGGGAGACGAAAACCTGCCCGCGCTCACAGCGCCTTTATATAATAAGGTATGGTTCGACTTCAACGACAAGTTTTATTTCGGACTGGGCGACGGTATGGCTTACAACCTTTTAGCTCCTTATTCGGATTATATATATCCCTTTGCCGATTTGCAGGTTAACGGGCTTACCGGTCCGCTAAGCGCCGCGTGGAACTCGCTGTATGTAGTAGTACAACAATCGAACACGGTAATCAAGAGTATCAGCGGAAGCTCCGTGGAACAGTCGCTAAAGAACCAGTACATCGCCGAGGCTCGTTTTATGCGCGGCACGGCATACTGGCATCTGGCTTCGCTGTGGTGCGACGTACCCATCATAGAAGATGCCGCGGCGGTGGCGGAAAATCCACAAGTAAGTCCGAATCAACGGAAAGATGTGTTCGAATATGCCATCCGCGACCTTGAATTCGCCGCTAAATATCTGCCCGAAACAGTATCACAGCCTGGACGTGTAAACCGTTACAGCGCGTTCGGCATGTTGTCGAGGTTATATCTTGCTTATTCGGGACTGGTCGCCTCCAATTACGGCGCCAATCCGAATGTAGGCACACGCGACCAAGGCTATTTAGATTTAGCGAAGAAAGCCGCCGAAATGGTCATCAACCACAGTTCGTTTAAGCTTATGGATAATTATCCCGACCTGTTTACAATAGAAAACAATAATAATCAGGAATCCATGTTCGCGTTCCAATGGGTAGCCGGTTTGAGCAGCGACACCGGATACGGCTCTATCAATTCGCAACAGGCTTATTTCGCCGTCAGCTCCGAAATCACAGGGAACGACGCCGCTTGGGGTGACGCCACACGCTGCCCTTACGATGTAATCAAAGAGTATGAACCGGGCGACGTTATCCGCCGCAAAGCCACATGGATGGGTTATGGCGACCATTATCCCGAAATAGACAAAGCAAACGGCGGTTATACATACGAACGCAATGCTTCGGGGAGCGCGGGAACCGCCCTCAATGTGAAAAAAGGAGTGGTCGGTTCAACCAAAGACAATCCGGCTATCGCCCGTATGAATTCGGCGCTCGACAATTATATGTTGCGCTTGGCGGAAGTCTATCTGAACTATGCCGAAGCCATAATGGGCAACCAACAAACTACTTCGGACATCGTGGCTTTGGAATATTTCAACAAAGTGCGCCTTCGCGCCAAATTAACCGAAAAAAACGTTATCTCGTGGGAAGACATCCGCCACGAACGCCGTATGGAATTTTGTATGGAAGGACGCTATTGGTACGATTTGGTAAGCCGTTCTTATTATAAACAACAGGAAATAATTAATTATATCAACGGACAAGACAGGGGTACCGTTCCGGCATTCCTCTTCAGTGCGCCAAACAGTTTAAGCATAGATCCTGACAGAGATCCCGGCTCACGCGCGGTAGGTAATGCTAATGCGTCCATTTTCAAATTACCTTATCCTGAAACCGACCTTATTATAGACCCTTTACTGAGAGATACTCCTGTGCCTTTCACTTTTACCGAAGGCAGAATTACCGATTTGTTTGATTAATAAATACATATCCGATGAAAAATATAATTTATAAAAATTTTTGGACATCTTTACTACTCGCGGGCATATTCGTTTTCGCGTTGATGAGTCTGAATTCGTGTAAAGATGACGATAATGAAAACGGAGGAAACAATAAGCAGATGCTTATTACCAAAGTATATCTCGAAGACGCCCAATCTTCCGTGCCCGACCGCGAAGTCACCTTCGGCCGTATCGGACAACTGTTGAGATTGGAAGGCTCAGGCTTCGCCGGCGTCCAGAAAGTGTATATCAATGGATATAACGTCATGTTCAATCCGGTGTATGTAACCGATAATAACATATTGGTGCAGATTCCGAGAGGGACGCCTACCATGGACGCCGCCGACGATGTGCGCAATACAATCATTATGGAGAAAGGGAGTATTCGATACATCTATTCTTTCGATATAAGAGACGCCGCGCCTTCTATCACAAGCATATCGCACACTATGCCGGTGGCAGGCGATGTGATTACCATTTATGGAAGTGGTTTGCAGGGAGTCACCAGTGTTGTTTTCCCCGGTGACGTAACCGTTACCACCGGTATTGTTTCCGATGACGAAGACGGCAAGTTCTGCACCGTGACTGTTCCTGCCGGAGTATCCAACGATGGAGGCGCTATCAAGATAATAAGCGCGAATGGAGGCGCGTATTCACCGTCATATTTCAACTTCAAAAAGGGATTGATACAAAACTTCGATGATGTCAATAATTACTCATGGGCTTCGAATATGGATGGTTCCGCCGTGCTAAGTTCTGTTATCCCGACCTCCGGCGATGGTCCCAAATCACAAAACAACTATCAATGCTTTAACACAGACGGCAAAACTATCGCTACAAATGGCGATGTACGTTATTGGACAAACAGCGCCGATTGGCCTTCAGCACTCTTGTCGGTGATTCCGGCGGGTACATCCACGTCGAATTGCGGCGTACAGATGGACATCTACGTGGAAGGCGTATGGAATTCGGGCGTTATCCGCATGGTGATGGCAGACGGTTCGGGAACGGAGAGGTATTGTATGATTTACAGGCCTTGGTATAAAGACGCCGCCGTCGTTCCGTTTGAAAATCCGGGCTGTTGGTTCACCATAACGCTTCCGTTCAGCGACAGTAGTGATTACGAAGGTAAAACATTCGATGATGTAGTCAGCTCGATGGTCAAAGCAAGTTATAAACAAGCAGGTCCTTGGTTTCACAATATAGGCGTGCCCGGAGCGTCCGGACAACCTGCCATCGTGGAACCTGAAGCCACTACTGTGAAAATCTATTTTGACAATATTCGCGTCGTTCCTTTGGATACGCCTGTGTATGATGAATTTGGCAATGGATAATAAGTTTATCTGAAATGTCGGGCTATCTCCGGAAAAGGGATAGCCGGACAGATAAAAAACAAATTAATAAATAAAATATTATGAAACGAAGCATGATTTTTGTCAAATCACCAAAGTCCAAGATAATAAAAATAATGCGAGTTCCATATGGCAACTAAAATCAAAAATATTATCATATGAAATATATAAAATCACTTATTCCCGCGCTATTGCTTAGCTTGTGCTTCCTCGCATCTTGTGATGATGATAAAATGGATTGGGGTAAAGACCCTTCGCACGGCGAAGTAGCCGCGTCCGACCTGCCTTTGGAATTGAAAGAAAAAATAGCCCTGTACAAAGCTTTAAACACTTATACCGAATTTGTATTGGGCGTAGGCATTGATATGACGCTTTATATGAACGATGAAACTTACAGGAACGTCGTGAATGAAAATTTTGACGAGGTAGCTGTCGGTTATCACATGAAACATGGCGCGATGGTAGGCGCTACGGGAGCTGTAAATTTTAGCTCGGTAGATCAATTTATAGCTAAACTAAAAGAAGCGGGCTTGACTGTATACGGACATACATTGGTATGGCATCAGAACCAAAACGCCTCCTATCTGAACAGTTTGATAGCTCCGCAAGTAATACCTTCACCGGGAGCGACGATATTGAACGTGGGAGCTTTATTGGATAAATCATTCAGCGGATGGAGCAGAAACAACGCGGGCGGGATAACCGTGGTGGATAACGGCGGATTAAATGGAGAACCTGCTCTTCGTCTCGAAACGACTACCGCCGGTAACGAATGGGATACACAGTTGATGAGTCCCGCCATTCCCGCCGTTATAGGACACGCTTATGAAATCTCTTTCTGGATCAAATCGGAAAGCGCGGGACAAGGACGCATGTCATTCTCGGGTATGGATAACAATTACCCATGGATAAATGGAGGCGCGTTATTCAGTACAAACGGGACATGGACTAAATTCACCTATAATCAAGCTGCCATTGATAATACTATTAAAGTAGCATTTGACCTTGGTAAAATAACCGGCGTATATTACGTCGATATAAATTCCATCAATGTGATAGACTTGGACGCCGAACCGGTTGTCGTAAATTTAATAACCAACGGTACTTTTAACGATGGTGTGACCGGATGGAGCAAATGGAACGGAGCAACCGACTGTATGACGCAAGCCACAGGAAGCGATGCCTATCATGGAAACGGCGCGCTGCAAGTGCGCAACGATGCCAACGGCAACGAATGGGATACTCAGATTCACGCCGACTTCACATCGACGCTTACCTTAGATAAGGATTATCGCGTTTCGTTCATGCTACGTTCCGACGCCGCGGGCTCGATGAGATGTTCAACCTCGGGAGGCACGGCTCATTATCAAAGCACTATAACCACAAGCGCCACATGGACGGAAGTCGTATGGGAATTTACATCAAATGGCACGGAAACGGGATTGAATCTCGATTTAGGGAAAGTAATAGGCACGTATTATTTTGACGATATGGTAGTGCAAGAACTTGGCGCGACTACCGCTCCCGGCGGCAGCGCCGTCACTATCGAAAAAACGCCTGAAGAAAAAGCCGAACTCATCGGAACTGCTCTCGAAAACTGGATTTCGCAAATGGTAACGCACTACAAAGGAGACGTACACGCATGGGATGTGGTGAACGAACCGATGGATGACGGTAAACCGTCGTCATTGAAAACCGGCGAAGGCAAAACAACGGCGAGCGACGAATTTTACTGGCAAGATTATTTAGGTAAGGATTACGCGGTAACAGCTTTCAAATTGGCGCGCCAATATGGAAACGCGAACGACAAGCTCTTCATAAACGATTATAATCTGGAAACTAATTTAGCTAAATGTGACGGGCTGATCGCTTACGCGCAATATATAGAAAGCAAAGGCGCGCAAATAGACGGTATAGGCACGCAGATGCACTTGTCATTGTCCAATGCGGAAACTCTTCATAACAACATTCCGCAAATGTTCCAAAAATTAGCCGCTACAGGTAAGCTCATCAAGATTTCGGAACTGGATATTAAAATCGGCACAGCCTCGCCTACCACTGAGCAATATGCTGAACAAGCTGCGTTGTATCAATTTGTAGTGGACGCGTACAAGCAATATATTCCTGCGGCGCAGCGTTATGGAATCACCGTTTGGTGTGTTTCCGACAATGCGCAGGAACATACCAATTGGATTCCTGACGACGCTCCTTGTATCTGGAATAAAAACTATGAACGCAAACACGCTTATAAGGGTTTTGCCGACGGGTTGTATGGCGAAGATGTCAGCGCCAATTGGACTTATGGGGACATGATGGGTAAATAACAGTTTGCTTGAGATAAGCAATAATTTTTCAAATAGTCAAGATTTTTATTGTGAAGACAGGGGGATAAAATAGATATATTCTATTCATCCCCCCGATCTTTTCTATATGTATAAGCAGTAATGCGAATTAAGGATTAAAACCGCTACATGATAGTTCATCAGGCTTACATATCAATACAATAACAGGCTTAAATATTTTTACTGTATAATGCTAAAAAGCTGCGTTTTTTTCAAATAAAATTATCTATATATAGGAGTTGGAAGTTTTGAGTAATAAGTTTGCCAGCTTGCAAGTATACAAGTTTACAAGAGTTCTAGCATGTTAGTAAACTTGAATTCTTGAACTATAGTACACTAAAAAAACTGTTACTTTTGTCACCTTTTTCTACAATCAACCATTCGCGGCGTGAAGCGGTGATTGATAAGGTCTTTGAAATGATGGTATAATTACGAGTTACAAGTTACAAGTTACAAGTTACGAGT
>JAISKQ010000133.1 GCA_031260865.1 Prevotella sp. | reverse complement strand
AACTTACTGAAAATATTTCCTAATATTTCATCAGTAGAAATCTGTCCGGTAATTTCGCCGAGATAGTACATACATTCGCGAATATCCTGAGAAAGAAAGTCCCCTGATATTCTTAATTCTAATCCTTCGGATACCCGTTGAATCGCCGCCAATGCTTTTTGGAGCGCTTCGTAGTGACGGATATTGGTGACAATAATGTCCTGCTCGCTAATCGTCGGGATATTCGCCGCTTTTATCAATAGTTCTTCTAATTGGCTTGTTCCTTGCTCGTACTTAGCCGAAATGAGGATGCGCTCGGGGATTTCATCTATTAGGAGTGTCTCCATATCAGCCTTTCTCTCGGCGGAAATAATGTCAACTTTATTAAACACAAGAATCAATTTCTTATCCACGGCGACAGGCAGTATCTTTTTCGATAGTTCCTCAATATGTTCATTCGGCGTTTCCGCGTCTGCTATCCAAAGGACAATATTCGCTTGTTCTATTTTCTTGAATGTACGCTCTATGCCAATACTTTCTATTGTGTCCGTGGTGTCTCGTATTCCCGCTGTATCAATCAATCGGAATGTTAATCCCTGTATGTTGATTGTATCTTCGATGACATCGCGCGTCGTTCCGTGAATATCCGAGACGATTGCTTTATCCTCATGCAAAAGCAAATTCAACAAGGTCGATTTTCCGGCGTTCGTTTCGCCGATAATAGCCACCGGAATGCCGGTTTTCACAGCATTACCCAGGTCGAAAGAATCGGCTAATTTCCTTATATGCGTTTCTATCTGAATCGCCGCTTCTTTCAGATGATCCCTGTTCGCAAACACAACATCTTCTTCCGAAAAGTCCAACTCCAACTCTATTAAGGATGTGAAATTTAATAACTCCGTTCGCAATTCCACCAGTTTGTTACTGAACCCGCCACGCATCTGATTCATCGCCAACCGATGCGCCGCCGCCGAAGAAGAGGCTATCAAATCGGCAACCGACTCGGCTTGAGATAAATCCATTTTCCCATTCAGGAAAGCGCGTTGTGTAAATTCTCCGGGTTGAGCCAAAAATGCCCCTTCCGAAATTAATAACCGCAATATGTTTTGCTGAATATAAGTAGAGCCATGACAAGAGATTTCCACGACATCTTCGCCTGTAAAAGAGTGAGGCGATTTGAATACGCTAATCAATACATCATCCAATACCGTATCGTCCTTGACAATAGAACCAAAATGAACAGTATATGCTTTTGCATCAACAAGTTTATCTCCTTTCGGCGATTTAAAGACAGCGTCGGCGATCTTGATACATCCCATTCCCGAAAGACGGATAACGGCTATCCCGCCAATGCCGGCAGGGGTAGATATAGCGGCTATGATAGTATTTTCGTGCATAATAAGTCAATAACAGAATTTTCTGCTAAGTTACGGTTTTTCTCAGAAACTGTTTTGAATTTTGTTCGTTCAAATTCAAAACAGTTTCTCAATAGCATGTAAAATAGAAAAGGCTGATAATCTCCTATCAGCCTCTCTAAATTATTTTATTCGTATTTTAATACGAGCGTTTATCTATTCCTTCAATATAGTTTAAAAAGGCTGTATTCACCATCCTGTTACCACCCGGAGTAGGGTAGTTTCCCGAAAAATACCAGTCACCCTTGTGATTCGGACTTGCCTTATGCAGGTTTTCGATGCTTTGGAAAACGATTTCTATTTTGGCTTTCGTTCCTTTTGGAGTCAGTATTTCAGCCATCTTCGCGGAAATCTCGCTATCTGTGAACGGTTCGTAAATTTCCTTCACATAATTCACGATTTCTTCTTTCGGCTTGTCCTTTTGTGCCAAAGATTTGCGATATACTTCATCTATGACGTGTTGCATCCCTCTCTCTTTAAGTAACTCAATCGCCGCCCTGAATGCCGCGAATTCACTCATACGAGACATATCAATGCCATAACAGTCCGGATAGCGTATCTGTGGGGAGGAAGAAACAATCACAATTTTCTTAGGATGTATCCGGTCAAGCATCTTTATGATGCTTTGTCTCAAAGTGGTTCCTCGCACAATACTATCATCGATGACAACAAGATTGTCTTCTCCCGGTTGTACCGAATTGTAAGTTACATCATATACATGGGCTGCCAAATCATCCCTGTTGTTATCCTGAGCGATAAATGTGCGCAATTTTATATCTTTAATGACCACCTTTTCGGTACGCACGCGCATCGATAAGATTTCCTTTAATTCTTCCTCGGTGATAGAAGCCCCTTTTTCACTAATCTTGCGCAGCTTAACATCATTCATGTGCTTGTTAAAAGCATCCGTCATACCAAAGAAAGCCACTTCCGCCGTATTGGGTATAAAAGAGAATACAGTATGCTGAATATCAGAATCTATCACTTTCAGAATCTGAGGTAACAAAAATTTTCCGAGATTTTTCCGTTCATTATAAATATCAGCATCCGATCCGCGTGAAAAATAAATACGTTCGAAAGAGCAAGGAGAAACATTCCTCGGCTCCTGAATCTGCGAGAATATGACGCTGCCATCTTTTTTCACGATGATTGCTTGTCCGGGATTTAATTCTTTAATATCCGATACGTCAAGTCCTAATGCTGTTTGAATTACAGGACGTTCCGACGCGACAACCACTATTTCGTCATCATTATAATAAAAGGCGGGACGGATACCGCAAGGGTCTCTATATACAAAGCCATCGCCACAACCGATAAGTCCTCCTATCGTATAACCGCCATCCCACTTTTCACTCGCTTTGTTAAGCATAAAGTGGATGTCAAGGTTTTTTTCGATGAGGGTATTTAATTCTTCGCCTTTGGCTTCTTTACTGTATTTGTCATATTGAAACTGAATTTCCCTATCAAGATGATGTCCTAATGATTCGAGAAGGACAAATGTATCGGCGTAATCGCGCGGATGCTGACCTTGGGCAAGAAGTTCGTTAAACAACTCGTCCACATTGGTCATGTTGAAGTTGCCGGCTAACGCGAGGTTTCGGGAACGCCAATTGTTCCTCCTCAGAAAGGGATGGACGTATGATATTCCGCTTTTACCGGTGGTGCTATAACGTAAATGCCCTAAAAACAGTTCTCCTGCAAAAGGTAGATACTTACTCGCGTATTCGGGATCAGTCAACTTATCGGTTGAAACCTTTTCGTATCGTTGATAAACATTTGAAAATATTTCGGATATAGCTCCCGAGCCTGTTGCTCGTTCTCGGAATATAAATTCACTTCCCGGAGGAGAATCTAATTTTACCACAGCCAATCCGGCGCCTTCTTGCCCCCGATTGTGCTGTTTTTCCATTAGCAGATACAGTTTATTTAATCCATATTGCCATGTACCATATTTTTGTTGGTAGTATTCAAGCGGTTTTAGCAAGCGTATCATAACGATACCGCATTCATGCTTTAAAGGCTCTGTCATAAAAGTAATTTTCCTTGTTTTTTTTGCGTATGCAAATTTACGAAAATATATCAAGTTTTACAAGTGCCTATATATAAAATAAAAACCTCTTGAATCGCCTGACTAATTTTCAGAAAGTGCGTTGAATTTTATCGAATTTATTATTGCCTGTAACGATGGCAGTTTCTAAAAATTAAAAATGAATGTCGGTTATAATACCTAAGTCAAATAATTTCGTCTTCGTCATTGCGAGGAGGAACGACGAAGCAATCCATATCAACTGTTTGGATTGCTTCGGGCAAGCCCTCGCAAT
>JAISKQ010000086.1 GCA_031260865.1 Prevotella sp. | reverse complement strand
ACCCCCGAAGAATTTGAACTGTTGAAGACCCACTTATCTAAATTCTTCGCCACAAAAGTACAACTGACCTGTAACGAACAAGGAAAAGGGAAAATAAGCATCCCTTTCAAATCGGAAGAAGAATTGGAGAAAATTATTACTATTTTTGACCAATTAAAAAAATAAAACGAGGTATTCTCCGTAATATCATATATGAGAAAGGGATTGATTATTTGTTTGTGCTGTGTTTTCGGAAACATTTTTCCGTCTATGAACGCACAAGAACGGTTACTGAAAAATGATTCGATCCTGGACAGGAGGAGGGCTACCGTAGAGATTGATGTCAAACGCGATTCGGTCTCTCCATTGATTCAGGAAGAACCTGTCGTTCTCCTTGCCGACTCAATAGTACTGCTTGGAAAGCCTGAATTTAAACCCGATTCAAAGAAAGCGGTCATATACTCCGCTATATTTCCGGGATTAGGTCAGCTTTACAACCGTAAATACTGGAAATTACCTATTGTTATCGGGGGCGCGTTGGGTTTAACCTATGCCATCACTTGGAATGGAGCACGCTATAACGATTATTCCCAAGCATATAAAGATTTGGTCTTAGGCACGGGAAATAGCTATCTCAACTATGTTAGAGATCAGGCGACCATCGACCAAAATAAAGAATATTGGATTTCCGCGTTCAAGAAGAAGAAAGATTTCTTCAGAAGAAACCGGGACTTGGCTATTATAGCCACTGTGGGGGTATATGCCCTCTGTATGATCGACGCGTATGTCGATGCGCAATTGTATGATTTTGATATGTCTCCCGATTTATCTATGAGGGTTCAACCCGTAATCTGGATGCCAACGTCATATTCAAAAATCTCCTTCGGGGTTCAATGTAGTATAAATTTTTGATTCTTACAGATTACCGCGCAATCTGTAAAATATCATGGAAAAAGGACGCTTATGCTGAAAAAAATAATATTTACAGGATTCTTTATCGGCTGTTCACTGATGGCGGCAGGTCAATCAAACATTCAAAACGAGGATGACACCCCTCCCGAATTTGAACGAGCCTACGAGTTGCTACTATCCAAAAGGAATATAGGAACCGAACAGGGAAATTACGCGAATGGGACTATCGTGTTCGATGATTCTGTTTATATAAAACGATTATACGCCCTTCCCACCAAAATGGAATTGGTTTTCAACCCAATCGTGAAACAACAGATAGAATACTATGCCGGACGAAGGAAAAATCAAGTCAGCTATATGCTCGGCGAAGGAAAATATTATTTCCCTATCTTTGAAGAAATCCTTGACAGAGAAGATTTACCGATGGAACTAAAATACCTGCCTATCATAGAATCAGCGCTCAATCCTGTCGCTCGTTCCCGAAAAGGAGCCTCGGGCTTGTGGCAATTCATGGCGGCTACAGGTAAAATGTACGACTTAGAGATAAACAGCTTGGTGGATGAACGCTTCGATCCGTATAAATCCACAAACGCCGCGGCAAAATTCCTGAAATTTCTGTACTCCAAATATGGCGACTGGAATTTGGTTATCGCCGCCTACAACTGTGGCTCGGGCAATGTGGACAAAGCCATACGAAAAAGCGGAGGCTCTACGGATTATTGGACGATTTATCCATACCTGCCAAAAGAAACCAGAGGATATGTGCCTATTTTTATTGCCGCCACTTATATCATGAATTATTATAAGGAACATGGCATAAATCCGGCGGAAGGAACAAAACCTACCACCATGGATTCCTTAATGATTAACAGAAATCTTCATTTCCAACAGATTTCCGATATATTAAATATACCGATCGCCGACATACGCCAATATAACCCTCAGTTCAAGTCTGACATGATACCGGGCGAATACAAGGAATATTCCCTCAATCTCCCTTTAAATAAAATTACCGCGTTTATAGACAAAAGCGATACCATCTATGCCTATAAATACCAAGAATTTATGCCTCACCGCAAAGTAGCCGGATTAGATGTAACGGGCGGTGGTTCATCCGTAGGGAGTGTGACGACCCACAGAGTCAAAAAAGGCGATACCCTGGGTAAATTAGCAAACATATATGGCGTTACATCTTCCCAAATCAAAAACTGGAACGGGTTGTCATCCAACAAACTGACAGTAGGACGCCGTCTGAAAATATATCGCGACATACCGGAGAAAACAGAAACGCCTTCGGTTGAATTAGCCTCAAATACCGCCAATAACGATAAAACATCCGCCGGCTCAACTTCAATTAAGTCAACTTCAATTAAATCAACTCCAATTAATTCAACCCCGGCAGGTTCAACGAAAACCGGTTCAGCGAAAACCGAAGCCAAAACAGTTACCTCTTATTACAAAGTCCGTAAAGGCGACACTTGGGCGGGCATCGCCAAAAAGAACGGAGCGACCATATCTGAAATCAAAGGGTGGAATAATATCAAGAACAATAAATTAACAGCAGGAAAGAACCTAAAGATACAAAAAACAGAATATATACCCGTAGAAGAAGAAATCGTTAAATTGAGCGAACCGGCGCTTCCTACCGTGGAAATAGATTCGGACTTTACCGCCGACCTGTTCGACACTTATCTGAAAAAGGTAGAAACAGAACGGGACGCCTCCTCCCTCCCACGCATACAAATAGCGTCCACTTCGGATACCGAAAGCCGCGAACGGATATTATCAAACGATTCGAAAATCATCTATCACAAAGTAAAAATAGGTGAAACCATCACAAAAATCGCAGCGATCTACAAGGTAAAGAAGAAAGATATTATGTCATGGAATAAGTTACCTACAAATATGGCAAAAGTAGGACAACGCTTATTGATTCACCTTCCGGATAAGGATAGTAGCGCCTTGGACAGCAATACCCTAAACCCCGGTAGAGAAAATAGTATAGCCGCGGACTAATAGAGTAATGATAATATCGTTAAATCAATTATAATTGTAAGCCGTTTGCCTGCAAATATAATTGATTTTATTATTTTTGTACCTTACTTCAAGTGTTTATGAGCAAAGAGGATACACATATACAAGATGACTTACTCATCGAGTCGGAGTTTAACGCTCTGATAGATGATTATCTGAAAACAAACCACAGGCGTAAAGTCGAAATCATAACAAAGGCTTTTCTCTTGGCAAAGGAAGCGCATAAAGGAGCCAGACGACGTTCAGGAGAACCCTATATACTGCATCCTATCGCCGTGGCGCGCATCGTCTGCAGGGAGATTGGTTTGGGTTCCACGTCTATTTGTGCCGCTTTGCTGCACGATGTTGTAGAAGACACGGAATATACGGTGGAAGACATAAAAGTCTTGTTCGGCGACAAAATCGCTCAAATCGTGGATGGTCTCACCAAAATATCCAGCGGCATGTTTGGCAAGAACGTCTCCGCCCAAGCGGAAAACTTCCGTAAACTACTCCTCACCATGTCCGACGACATACGGGTGATTTTGGTAAAGATAGCCGACCGGCTGCACAATATGCGCACGTTAGGTTCCATGACCCCCGCCAAGCAGTATAAGATCGCCGGAGAAACAATGTTTATTTACGCCCCCCTTGCCCATCGCCTCGGACTTTTCGCCATCAAAACCGAACTCGAAGAGCTCAGTTTCAAATGGGAAAATCCAAAAGAATACCAGGACATAGCAGGCAAACTAAGAGATAGCCATCGTACCCGGACTGACATATACGAACACTTTGCCCGACCGGTCATAGAAAAGATGAACGAACTGGGCTTCAAATATGAAATCAGGGCGCGTGAAAAATCCGCCTATTCCATCTGGAACAAGATGCAGTCTAAAGAAGTGCCTTTTGAAGAGATATACGATATATTCGCCGTGCGCATCATATTCGAGAATGAGTTGGATGTGGATGAGAAGAAACGATGTTGGGACATCTACTCTGTGATTACCGACATATATAAGCTCCGCCCCGACCGTATCAGGGATTGGGTAAGTCGTCCAAAATCAAACGGATACCAAGCTTTGCACCTAACAGTGATGGGCCCCGACGGGCAATGGATAGAAGTGCAGATACGCAGCCGACGGATGGACGACGTCGCGGAAAAAGGCTTCGCCGCTCACTGGAGATACAAAGAAGGCAAAATAGAAGAAGACAACGAACTGGATAAATGGCTGAAAACCATCCAAGAAATACTGGAAAGCCCAAGCCCGAACGCGATGGACTTCCTCGATACCATCAAGTTGAACCTCTTCTCTCAAGAGATATTCGTATTCACACCCAAAGGAGACATAAGGACGCTGGCGCAAGGAGCGACCGCGCTTGATTTAGCTTACGACCTCCATTCCGATATAGGAGACCATTGCATAGGCGCTAAAGTAAATCACAAGCTGGTTCCGCTTACCGAAAAGCTAAATAGCGGGGATCAAGTGGAAATCCTTACCTCAAGATCCCAACAGCCAAAAGCGGAATGGATCGGTTTAGTCACCACAGCCAAAGCCCGTACCAAAATCGAATACGCCCTAAGGAAAATCCGCAGGGAAGTGGCAAAACAAGGGGAAGAACAGCTCAATAAAATCATAGAAGGAACAGGTATAGAGATTACTTCGGCTATTATAGACAAAATGATGGATTACTATCAAAAGTCGAACAGAGAAGAGCTTTTCTATGCTATCGGAAACCATGACATAGCCCTTCCTCAAAAAACGGAGAAGCTGCTGACCCTAAAAAAACAAAATCCAAACAGCGGTATTTTCAGCTACATGAAACAAGCCTTGCATGTAGGTAAAAAGACGGATAAAATAGAAACGACAGTCGAATACGACGCCATCGACCCCAAAAAGACATACATCCTCGAAGAAGATTCTTTCAACAAGAATTTCATGATGCCCACCTGCTGCAACCCCATTCCGGGAGACAACATATTTGGCTATATAACAGACAACAACGAGGTTGAAGTGCATAGTATCCATTGTCCGGTAGGGCTGAAGTTAAAAGCCAGCCAAGGCAACAAAATAGTGAATCTGGAATGGGGCAGCTACACGCAGTTCCCTTTCTTTACTTCTATCACAATAACCGGAATAGACCGCATGGGAATACTGTACGACATCACAAAAGTTATCACGGCGGGTTCGCTAAATATAAAAAGCATGAATATCGAATCGAATGACGGGGTTTTTGAAGGCCGTATTGTGGTGTATGTGCATGATATAAACGATTTGCAGACATTATGCGCGCGCATCGCCAAGATAAAAGGCGTGAAAGCGGTCAACAGGATGCAAAGCTAAACAGAGATGTCCCGCAAAGCTTAAAGAAGTCAATACGCAATTACACGCGTTTTTATCCACGTAATTTTCGTAGATGAATGATAAAACATTCAACCCTGATTCTTTCGGGGAAATAGTTCATACCTTTTTCAACCACAGAGGACATGGAGTATCATGGCGTTTTATTTTATTTCACCCATTTGGAGATTAGGGGGCTGACAGATGACGGAGAAAGGGAAGGGGCTAAAAAAAGAAAAGGTTGTCATCACGACAACCAATCTTCATTGTTAACCTTAAATCTAATACCATGAAAAACACAGTGCAAAGGTACAGTATTTTTTATGTTATACAACATGTTTTGCAATTTTCTTCAGCGTATTAACATTATTTAGCTGTTATCGTTATTCGGCAACTCTTTTTGAGCCTTGATTCCTAACTCTTTAAGCATTTCCGCTTGGCGGATTAAATTGCCGTTGCCGTCTTTCAACTGACTGAAAGCTTTGTCATAAGCTTTCTGTGAGCGTTCGATATTCTTGCCTACATCCTGTAAGGTCTCCACAAACCCGGCGAACTTATCATAAAGGGCGGCGCCACGTTTCGCTATTTCCAACGCGTTGCGGCTCTGGTACTCGCGTTTCCAAAGGTCTGACACCACTTTGAGCGACGCTATCAAGTTGGTAGGACTTATCAGTAGAATCCGTTTGCGGTACGCGTAGTCCCACAGGTTGGATTCCAGCTGCATAGCCAATATATAAGCCGGTTCGTTCGGGATAAACATCATCACAAAATCGAGGGATTCCACATAGTCCTGATATGATTTCTGGCTTAGTTCGTCGATATGCTGCTTGATGGACACGATGTGCTCTTTCTCGGCTATTATCTTGATGTCGTCGGTATCGGCTTCCACATACTTCACATACGCGCTTAGAGACACTTTCGAATCAATGATGATTTTGCGCCCTCCCGGATAAACCACGACAACATCCGGCTGCATATATTTATGATGCTCGTTCTGCACGCGTGCGCCATTCTCATCTGTGATAAACTCCTGGGTGAAATATTCTTCCCCTTTCTTCAAGCCGGACTTTTCCAATATCGACTCCAATATCATTTCGCCCCAATTCCCTTGTACCTTATTATTTCCCTTCAGCGCTTTGGTCAGGTTATTGGCGTCCTCGCTAATCTGGTTGTTCAACGCCACTAAGTCTTTGATGCGTTCTTCGAGTGAGAAACGTTGTTTCGACTCTTTGTCGTATGTCTCCTCGACTTTTGTCTTAAACTCTGCCAATTTTTCATTCAAAGGCTTTAAAATGGCTTCCATATTGGCTTTGTTGACATCCGTAAATCGAAGCGTCTTTTCCTCCAATATCTGATTAGCCAATACCTGAAAATCCTTATTCAGCTGGTTGCGGGTTTTCAATAACTCCTCCTGCTGAATACGCAATTGATCCTCTTTCGATTGCAGTAAGGCTTCTAAGCGGGCGGCTTCCCGCGCGCTTTCTATTTGAACGTTCTGTAAAGATTCCTTATCAACTGTGAGTTGATTGATTTTGTCCTTAAAATCATTCTCGCGCGCCTTATTTCCCTTTTGCAGGAAGACGATCACTACGAAAGCCAAGACCAGTATAATACCGGCATAAATTAATTCCATCCTTATATTTGTTTTTTTTAGATGTGGAAAGGTATTGAAAATATCCCCTTTAACAAAATTTGCCTGAAAAAACTTGTGAACATTCTTCTTCAAAGATATTTTTGTCCTATAATTACAATAATGAAGATAATAAAGAGTACGTTTTTTCCGCCAAAAGATTTCAAGGCAATTAATCTGCTGGGGTTAATTATCGTCAGGAAAGATTGCGGCCGATTGACGGAGGCTGAGAAAAATCATGAACGGATACATACCCGGCAAATGCTGGAGATGTTGATACTGTTCTTTTATCTGAGTTATGGGATAGAATGGATTATCCGGCTGATACAATATAAAGATCGGATGAAAGCCTACGAAAATATATCTTACGAAAGAGAGGCGTACAGTTGTATGTATGACCTTGCCTATCTGAAAAGCAGGAAAATATTCGCTTTCGGGCATTATTATAAAAAGAAACAATGAGGATGAGACAGCTGATATATATCTTATGCGTTGCCATAATGAGCATATCCTGCGCTCAGAGTCAAAACAAACAAAAACAAGAGAATATGAGCTATAATAAACTTAGCCCAGAGGAAGAAAAGGTTATTGTGCATAAAGGAACTGAAGCCCCGTACACCGGAGAATATACGAATAATAAAAAAGCCGGCGTCTATGTCTGCAAGAGATGCGACGCGCCGCTATACAGGTCATCGGATAAATTTGATTCGTATTGTGGATGGCCGTCCTTTGACGACGAAATAAAAGGGGCTGTGAAACGTGTGGCGGACGTTGACGGCAGACGTACCGAAATCATCTGCGCGAATTGCGGCGCGCATCTCGGGCATGTTTTTCTCAATGAAGGATTTACAGCCAAAGAAACACGGCATTGCGTCAACTCAATATCATTAAAATTTATACCGGAGGAAAATCGAATGATTAAAAAAGCTTATTTCGCTTCAGGATGTTTTTGGGGCACAGAATATTATTTCATGAAAGCCAAAGGGGTAACCCATACTGCCGTCGGCTTTATGGGCGGGCATGTTGACCATCCCGCTTACCAACAGGTTTGCCGGAAGGACACGGGACATCTGGAAACAACGGAGGTGGAATATGATATATCCGAAACTTCTTACGAAGATTTGGTGAAGCTCTTTTTCGAGACCCATGATTTTACTCAAACCAACGGGCAAGGTCCGGATATAGGTCCTCAATATTTGTCTTGTATCTTCTATTCCGATGAACGTGAAAAAGAAACAGCCGAAAAATATATGGCAATATTACAGGATAAAGGTTATAAAGTGGCGACCATGCTAAAGCCTGCGTCCGTGTTCTGGAAAGCCGAAGATTACCATCAGCAATATTATGAACATAAGGGTGATACGCCTTATTGCCATGTGTATAAAAGGATATTTGATTAAGCGATGAACTCGTCCTGTTGAAAAATAAGTATTAAATAAGATGCTTATTTAAGGCTTTCATCGTATTTTTGTACTGTTAATAGAGAAAACAACGTATATTTTAAACTAAATTGAACTTCTATGCTTAAAACAATTTTATCTGTTTCAGGTAAACCGGGTCTTTTCAAATTAATATCGAACAGTAAGAATATGGTTATTGTGGAGTCGATAGTAGATAATAAAAAGACGCCTATCCACGCGCGGGACAAAGTCGTGTCCTTAGGCGATATTTCTATCTATACAGAGACCGACGACGTTCCGTTAAAAACGATTCTCATCGCCATAAAAAACAAAGAAAACGGAGCTAAGGCTTCTGTCAGCACAAGCGCCAAACCGGAAGAATTGAAAAAGTATTTTCAGGAAATATTACCCGACTTTGATAAAGACCGCGTATATCCGACCGATATAAAGAAAATAATCAATTGGTACAATATCCTTACCCAAGCCGGGCTGGATTATGAAAAAGAAGAGGTTGAGGCTGCCGAAAACACAGAGGTAGAGGGAACGGAAGCAGAATAAACGATAGGTATTTCCGCGCGAAATGAAAGATATTCTCGAATATCCGATAGCCTTTTACTTGGAGCGGAATAAAATTTGAGGATGAAAGTTATTTTAATTACCTTTGTAATCAGGTATTAAGGTGAAAAGTAATAATTTTATAAAAAAATAAGATGTCGTATAAGATAGCGTTTTTCGACGCCAAGCCTTATGACAGGGCAACCTTTGATAAGGTAAACGAGAAATATGGTTTTGAATTGATGTATCACAAAGAGCATCTTGACATAAACAATGTATTATTGGCGAGCGGGGCGGACGCGGTCTGCATTTTTGTGAATGCCGTGGTCGATGTCGCCGTTGTTGAAAAACTTAAATTGTATGGCGTAAAATTAATCGCGCTTCGTAGTGCCGGGTTTAACAATGTGGATATAGCGGCAGCCGCGCAACATGGAATCAAGGTTGTCCGCGTTCCTGATTATTCTCCACATGCTATCGCGGAGCATACATTAGCGTTGATGCTTTGCCTGAACCGTAAGGTTCATCGGGCGTTTTTACGTACAAGGGACAGCAATTTCTCCCTTCTCGGCTTCGAAGGCTTCGATATGTACGGAAAAACAATAGGTGTGATAGGTACAGGTAAGATAGGCAAAGTAGCCATTGGCTTGTTCAAAGGCTTGGGCATGAATGTGCTTGCGTACGATTTGTATCCGGATACGGCTTACGCCGAATCAGCGGGTATAAAATACGCGACATTGGATGAATTGTATGCCAATTCGGATATAATCACATTGCATTGCCCGCTGACAAAAGAAACCGAATATCTTATTTGTGACGAATCCATCAATAAAATGAAAGACGGCGTGATGATTGTGAATACAGGTCGCGGAAAGTTGATTCATACCAAACACCTGATAGAAGGTCTTCTCAGCCGTAAAGTAGGTTATGCAGGATTGGATGTCTACGAAGAGGAAGGCGCCTATTTCTATGAAGACCATTCGGACGCGGTGATGACGGATGATGTGTTGGCGCGGTTACTCTCATTTAATAATGTGATAGTGACTTCTCATCAGGCTTTTTTCACTCAGGAGGCGATGAGTAATATAGCTCAAACCACAATGGATAATATCCTCGACTTCTTTGAAGGCAGGGAACTTAAAAATGAAGTGGTGTATAAAATGTAATTTCATACGCAATTAACTATAAACATGAAAAAAAGTCTCAGTTTTGTTCTTTTATTATTTTTCGCTTATGGCATTCTTAGCGCGGCAAATTCTAAATTTGTCGTGGTGATAGACGCCGGGCATGGAGGAAAAGATAGCGGAGCAATCCGGGGTGATTATAGGGAAAAAGATATAAATTTGGCTGTGGCTTTAGGGTTAGGACAGCTGATTGAAAAAAACTATAATGATGTAGAAGTTGTATATACTCGTAAAACAGATGTGTTTGTGGACTTGAATAAAAGGGCGGATATAGCGAATAAAGCAAAAGCGAACCTCTTTATTTCCATTCATACAAATTCTACACTCGCAAAGACCACGACTGTGGCAGGCACGGATGTATATATACTTGGTTTGGCGCGGAGCGAAGAAAATCTTGAAGTAGCCAAACGCGAAAACTCGGTAATATTGCTTGAAGACGATTACTCGACAAAGTACGAAGGCTTTGATCCTAATTCGCCCGAGTCATCTATTATTTTTGAGTTTATGACCAATAAATTTATGGAGCAGAGTTTGGAATTTGCCTCTTTTGTTCAATCTGATATGAAAGACGTGGCAGGACGTGTCGATAGAGGCGTGTTTCAGGCAGGCTTTTTGGTATTGAGGAAAATCAGCGCGCCCAGCGTGTTGATCGAATTAGGCTTTGTAAGTAATCCGGATGAAGCTCGCTTTTTGTATTCAAAGGCAGGGCAACAATCCATGGCGGTAGCAATTTATTCGGGCTTTAAAAAATATAAAAGGAATTTTGATAAAAAACAAGGTAAACTTGTGATAGACGCGAATGATAAAAATAATAAGAATGATTCGCTGGCGGTAATTAAAGATAAAAAAGACAAGGCTGTCGCCGCGTCAAAGACTCCGGCTATTCCGGCGGTAACAGACGCGAAAGACGGGCAGATCGAATATCGGGTTCAATTTTATATTTCCCCCAATATATTACCGGATAACTCTCCTGCTTTTAAAGGACTGTCTCCTGTTTCGTATTACAAGGATGGCAACAACTATAAATATACTTATGGCTCCACTACCGATATGGGGCAGATAGCAAAAACATTGAAGGACGTAAGGCTTGAATTTAAAGACGCCTTTATTGTGAAATTCAAGGATGGTAAACGTGTTATTAATTGAAATATACAGATATAGCTAACAAGCAATAGGGATTATTATGGGTAAAATATCGAAAGAAGTAAAAATAGGAATAGCTTTTGTAATAGCAATTTTCTTGTTGTATTATGGTATCAGCTTCCTGAAAGGAATTAATTTATTCAGACCGTCCAATTCGTATATGGTTGTCTTTGACGATGTGTCCGGATTGACTCAGGCTACCCCTGTGACATTAAACGGTTTTCAGGTAGGTTTGGTGTCATCGATGGAATTAGATACAAAACACAGTAATAAAGTAATCACTTATCTTGGGATGGATAAGGGTTTGAAGATACCAAAAGGCAGTAAAATGATTTTGGACGTGGCGGTTTTGGGAG
The DNA here is from genome assembly GCA_031260865.1 of Prevotella sp. Taxonomy (GTDB): domain Bacteria; phylum Bacteroidota; class Bacteroidia; order Bacteroidales; family Dysgonomonadaceae; genus Dysgonomonas. Next base: position 3,197 of record JAISKQ010000086.1, on the reverse strand, counting down.
CGGCTACTATTATAATGGAAACAAATCCATATACGCAGGAGTATATTTCCAATACGGATACTATTATCGGAATCCGCAACAAAGGAATGATGGATGCCGCCGGAAGTATGCTGCCGCAAGTTCAGAATTTATTGCCTAAGATTGATTCGATCCTGTCCGGTATTAACACATTGGTAAACAGTCCCGTTTTGACTCAGTCGTTGACTGATGTGAGTCAGATGACAGGCGATTTGGCAAAAACGACCAAACAGCTGAACACGATGATGGCGGCTCTGAATAGAGACGTACCTACCATAACCGGAAATATAAGCCGAGCCACTACGGATTTGACGGGAGTCTCAAAACAATTTAGCCAAATAGATATAGGCGCTACTTATCAGTCGGTGGACGCCACAATGAAAAATCTGGAAAACTTGTCCGCGAGGATAAACTCCAAAGACGGCTCACTCGGCTTATTGCTCAACGACCGTCAGTTGTATGACAGCATAATGACTACAATGGGAAACGCGTCTTTGTTGCTTAAAGACGTAAAAGAACATCCTTCGCGTTATATTAACGTGAAAGTATTTTAATCGCATTATTTAGAATAATTATAAATAGCAGGAATTATTCATTTTTTTTAAAAGTGTAACGCTAACACTATTGAATAGATACGTAAAGATTGTTGGGAAAATAAACGCGTCTTAGATTTTAACAATAAACACTTGATTTTGTTTCGCTTATGCGTGAGTAAGGGGGTGATTTAGGAAAAACTTTATAACTGATTGACTTTAAAACAGATATTTCTATAAATGAAAATCCAAATTTAAACCCACTTTTTTTTATTGAAATTAATTAAGAAATTTACATCCGGAAACAACTAACAAGTATTCAAAAATTACAGTCTAAGATTATAAATGGAACAAATATCAAGTCAGAAATTATGGACTAACTGTTTGAAAGTTTTTCAGGATAATGTACCTGAAACGGCTTTCAGAACATGGTTTCTGCCTATTGTGCCACTTTCTTACGAAAACAAAGTGTTTACAATACAAGTTCCAAGCCAGTTCTTTTATGAATATTTAGAAGATAAATTCGCGGATTTACTAAAAGCCACGTTATATCGCGAGATAGGCAACGATACGATATTGCAGTATCGTATTCTGATGGAGAATACAACCAATACGCTTATCGATTATCGTGGTGATGTAAAAACCGTTCCGGATAAAAGTCCTAATAAAAACACTAACAAAGTACCAAATCCGTTTCAGAAAGTTGTAGCTGACGATTTCGAATCGCAGCTAAATCATAAATATACATTTGACAACTTCTTTGAAGGCGACAGTAATAAGTTAGCCCGTACGGCAAGCGACGCGATAACGAAGAATCCCGGCAAAACGGCATTTAATCCTTTATTTTTACACGGCGCTTCGGGTGTAGGTAAAACGCACTTATGCCATGCGGTGGGAAACCGTATAAAAGAATTGTATCCCGAAAAACGCGTGTTATATGTATCCGCTCATTTATTTAAAGTGCAATACGCCGACGCGGGACGGTACAATACCACAAATGATTTTATCAACTTTTATCAGGGAATTGATGTCCTCATTCTTGATGACATCCATGAATTGGCGGGAATAGAGAAAACGCAGAATACATTATTCCATATATTCAATCATTTACATCAGAATAACAAGCAGTTGATACTGACCTCCGATAAGGCTCCGTCCGAATTGCAGGGAGTTGAAGAAAGATTGCTGACCCGTTTCAGATGGGGATTGACTACAAAAATTGATCACCCGGATAAAGCGTTAAGGCTCAAAATCCTTCAAAACAAGATATTACAAGACGGTCTGTCCATTCCGGAAGACGTGGTGGACTATATAGCTGAAAATGTTACGGATAACGCCCGCGACTTGGAAGGTATCATCGTCTCTATAATGGCTCACTCGCTTGTTTACAATAAGGAAATTGATTTGCCTTTAGCCCGGCGCGTTATCGGGCAGGCGATAAAGAAAATAGAGGCGAAGAAAATCACTGTGAACGCGATAGAATCCGTTGTCTGCAATTTCTATAATATCAAAAGCGAATTGATACATACGGCATCGAGAAAACGTCAGATAGTGCAAGCCCGGCAAATTACCATGTACCTGTCGAAAGCCTATACCGAAATGTCGTTGGCTCAGATTGGCTCATTGATAGGAAAGAAAAACCATGCCACCGTGCTACATGCCTGCAAAACGGTGAAAGCGCAGATGGAAGTGGATAAGGTCTTCAGGGAAGAAATAGCTGAAATAGAAAAGAAATTAAAAGGTTGAAAGTGATTTTCAACCTTTTTTTTGCTTTTTCTTTTCTTCCCCTCCTCAAATCTTTTTTAATACTAACTTCCGTTTAATGGCTGAATTGATTTCTGAGAAGAAAGCCTTGATGTCCTTATACTGCTCTTTACTGTACTTTCCTGAGAATATATCTATATTTTGAGTATATACAGCTTTGTTCCCTTCCACCACGCACTTCGTCTCCAGCGTTCCGAACGGCGTCTTCAGCGTAATATCTTTCGGGAGCGATTCGGTCGTGTAGGATTCCGGTATAAGGAAAGTTATAATATCCGTATCGGAAAACCCTTCGTTTATTTCAATATCTTGTGTTCTGGTTGCCGAGGTAAAGATATTATAGCTTCCCTTTTTTAAAGGGCAGATGGGAGCAAACAAACGTGTCCCCGTTTTATTAGTAAAATCAATCGCTTCAAAATCAGCGGTCAACGTACAGGATGGCAGGGCTGACCGGTCTTCGGATACCTGAATTTTAGATACTTGTATTTTAGGCATACTGATATTCGCGTTTATATATCCCATTTCTCGTTCCCTGTCTTTGGACGTCATTTCGTGAACACTATGTCCATATTGATGAAGGTGCTCAATAAAGCGCATCTTGCCTTTTGCCGTTCCTCCTTCCGAAATAATGATCTCTAACATAGATTCCTTTTTATTTTGTTGGTCTCGGTATTCGGGAAGACGGCACATTTTCCCTCCTTCATCCGTTACTATCAATGCATTATGTCCGGCTATATCATCGTGGATGTAGCCGAAAGGTAACTTTTGGCTCGTACATTCCAACCAGATGCTGTCATTTTTTAGAGGGACAAGCAAGATAACATGATTAAACTGATTAAAATTGGGGAAATCGGGAAATATATCTTTCTCATTCATACTTATTAT
>JAISKQ010000044.1 GCA_031260865.1 Prevotella sp. | reverse complement strand
CATTGCGAGGAGGAACGACGAAGCAATCCATATCAACTGTTTGGATTGCTTCGGGCAAGCCCTCGCAATGACGTTGTACGGTTTTTCTGCATTTGGGTATTATATCCCATAATCATTTAAATTTTATTCGTTCAAATTCATCAATCGTTTTTCGCGACTCGGCATAATCAGAATAATTTGTTCTTCCGCGAAGCGATAATAGCGGGTTATTTGAGTTGAGTGAAAGGATAAATTAGATAAAAGAGCTTAAAAATGAACGAATAAAGAGGTCTAATAAATAATTTTGGTGAAATTTAGACAGTATCTAAGTTATATATAATCTGTATTTCATACCTTTGCCCCCGTTTTCAATTAGTAAATTCAACTTGACCCTGAATGCCCTTCGATATGCCCATATCGCATTATCAATCAATTAGCTATTAGTTAAATCAAGTTGTAAATATAAATATTTGTAAAAAGAAATTATGGAACGAAACAAGTGCGCTTTAATGGCTATGATTATCTTAATGGCTATCTCAACCCTGTTACACGCGCAAACAGATCCCCCTATAAGCACTGAAGGAAAAAAGTTTTATGTGTCGTTTGGCAGTAATTTAAATAAGGCAGATGATGAGATGAACCTTCGTTTTATAATAAAAATAGTGGCGACTAAACCGACAAAGACTCGACTCTATTATTTTGCTAATAAATTGGAAGAGGATGCAGCGCAGACGAAGCTGGTTAGGACTGCCGATTTAAGAAATACAAGTAAAGTGAAACTCGTTTATAGCCCCAAAACCGGAACTTCATTTAAGTCTTTACGCATCGAATCCGACGACCCTGTCAGCGTGTATGTTTTAAACGAATATACAGCGTCGGCGGACGCCACCAACATCCTGCCTGTCACCTCATTAGGCACAAATTACTATCACGCGTCTTATAAACCGATGACTGAAGGGTCTACAATACATAGCGACGGATACACGGTGGTGGCTACCGAAGATAATACAATCGTCTATGAAAATGGCGTGCAAAAAGCGACATTAGATGAAGGGGAGGTTTATTCCAATTATATCCAGAGTACAGATATGACGGGGAGACATATCACATCCACGAAGCCGATCGCTTATTTTGTAACCAACTCCGGAGCGATAGTGCCGGAGGGTTTAAACGCGAAGACCGGATCTGTCGATTGCTTATTTCAGCAAATTCCTCCTGTGGACATGTGGGGAAGTCGCTATCTCGTCCCTGTCACCACCCAGGGTAAAGAACGGGTTCGCGTTATCGCCACGTCGGACGACACACATATTACATATACAGTCGGCGTTGATAAATCCGCCGTTTCATCCCCTCTAAAAGCCGGGCAATTTATGGAACTGGAAATTACAAAGGAATCGACGGTCAATGGCGCGTATATTACCTCCGATAAGCCGGTTGGCGTTTTTTCATATCTGGAAGGTTGTCTAAATATTGGAGCGACGAACAACGTTGGAGATCCGTCTATATCATGGATAGCCCCTTTAGACCAGGCATTGAATAGGACCACAATCACCCCGTTTATCTCTACAACTAATGATTATACAGAAAATTATGCCATAGTGATCACTCCGACGGCTACAAAAGACTATACCAAGGTGTTCAAAGACACGGAAATTACCGGCACGTCTTTATCGGGAGGAACATGGAAGGACAATTTGAATTCGGGATTCTCTTACTACATTATGCCGTTGAAAGGAGCTACGGCCGACGATTGCTATACATTTGCCAACGATGCCGGATTATTTGTGCAATCCTATGGTACAGGTAAGGCAGTTTCTTATTACTATTTGGGCGGTTCGGCGCTATACAATATCAATACGGCTTTTTTCGTGAATGACATCCACTATCAGAAAACAGCGGGGGAATCGTTTTGTCCCGATGTTGCTATCCAAGCCGAACTGAATAACTTAGACAATACGAAATCCGGCTATTTAAAGTGGTATATCGATGGCGTTGAAGAAATAAGCGCAAGAGATAATGAGAAGAAATGGAATAAGAACCTGAAGCCGGGTAGCCATACCATCCGGATGGATGTAACGAATACCCTCGGTACAATACAAAGCGTCCAAACGACTATTACGGTTATTCAATGTAGCAGCGGCAACGACAACGACGCCCCCAAATTGCTTCCGATCAATCCGGGTATCTTTTTTACCAGATAACGCGCGAAACGACGTTCGGCGTAGCCAATTAAGGGTTAGGAATATTAGACTGTTTTCTTAATTGCCTGTTTCGACCCAACGGGTCGTATGTTTATAGTTAATATCAAAATCTCATCTATACGACCCCTGCGGGGTCGAACGCGGATGGTATGTGTTTTGCTATAAACATACGACCCCTTCGAGGTCGTTTTATCGCCGACAATCCGTCCTATCATTTTTTTTAGTTTACGAGCGTGCAAGTGTACAAGAATGAGGAAAGGCGCGATGCGATGATGACCGAAAAGTATTACGTTTGTCACTTTTTCCCCGATGTCCCGCAGGGATGGCATTATTAGAAATCAATGACAGATGAGCGTGATTGGAATAGATAATCTCATCCCTGCGGGACTTTCTTGCACAACATTATATACCGTCAAAAATGTTTTAACTTTTTATAACGTAATCACTGCCTGCAAACGGCTAAAAACCGTTATCTCTTTTTTACAAAATTATCTTATATATGAGTTGGAAGTTTTGAGTTGTAAGTAATAAGTTTTGAGTTTCCAAGCGTGCAAGTGTACAAGTTTACAAGAAAATAATGAACGAAGAATGGCGCGAAGCGGTGATGACTGAAAAGTGTTACTTTTGTTACCTTTTTCAAGTTTTGAGTTATGAGTAGTAAGTTTTGAGTTTATTAGCTTGCAAGTGTATAAGTTTACAAGAATGAAGAATGGGCGAAACGGTGATGACTAAAAAGTGTTACTTTTGTCACCTTTTCAAGTTTTGAGTTATGAGTAGTAAGTTTTGAGTTTATTAGCTTGCAAGTGTACAAGTTTACAAGAACGAAGAATGGAGCGAAGCGGTGATGACTGAAAAGTGTTACTTTTGTCACCTTTTTAAGTTTTGAGTTATGAGTAGTAAGTTTTGAGTTTATTAGCTTGCAAGTGTACAAGTTTACAAGAACGAAGATTGGCGCATAGCGATGTTGTCTGAAAACTGTTACTTTTGTCACTTTTTTACACAAATTAGCTGTTGGCTGCTCATTGATGTCTGAAATCTTGCCCGAAGGGCAACATTTTCATAACCGTATGCAAGCGAAGCGCAGCTTACGGTGAATGAAATAAAGGACAAACGCTGTCTGAAAGACAGGACTTATAAAAACTGTTACTTTTGTTACCTTTTTAAGTTTTGAGTTATGAGTAGTAAGTTTTGAGTTTCCAAAAAAATTATGAATGAAGAATGGCGCGAAAAAAGAGACAGAGAAAGCAGATGGAAAAAGTGTTACTTTTGTCACCTTTTCCGAAATAATTACATTCCGTATTAATAAAAAAAAACGCTAAAGATTGAGTAAATTTCGACTAATATCTTAAAAGATAAAAAAGTTATCATGTTTTATACTAAAAAATATAAGAGTAGTTATCTTTCTCGAAAAAATATTGTATATTTGCCTAATTATAAACTAACAGTGAAGATTACTTTGTATTATTATATGAGCCTTGCAAGCAAACGCAAACACACTAATATAAGCAAGTTTATAATGTTAATTTGCTTATTTGTATTTCCTTTTTTGGGGTATGCCCAAAGGCCGGGAAGTACATATGTCGTGAGTACCGGAGATACTACCCGGGTAGTTAATAAAAATTACGGACTTAGAGGTTCCGGCGCGGACTTTTTATTAAAAAAACCTCGAATAAATGTCGATTCTCTGATAGCGAACACAGATACGCAATATTCCAACTTGGAAGAGGCGTTGTTGGATGCTAACAATATGCTTGCCGAGATAGAAAAAGATAACGCGAAGCTGAATAAACCAAATGCAGGTTTAGGTTATCGGTTGTCGAAGACGGCTATTGAGGACATGCAAAAAGAAAAAAGGGCGAAAGTGCTGGCTGACAGCATCCTCAAGGCGCGAGAAAAGCAATCGATGGAGGAATTGGCAAAGAAGTATTTAACCTTTGGAAACAAGCCTACTTATTACATCAACGGTATAAATGTCCGTCCCGAAGCAATCAATCAATTGATGTCAGGCGATATTATCGAACGTAATCTGAAAATACAAGATACAGCCTCGGGAAACCCGAACGGGGAAGTTTGGTTTACAATAACCGACAAAGCCGCCCGCAGGATAGGAATCAATGGAGTGGGTGTGCAAACGGCGCGGAATGAACGGTACATAGCGTCGGAATCCACATTGCCGCCTGCATATACCGACCGGAAAGAGAAACAATCAAATGTAAAATATCAGGAAGTAAGCAAGGATTCCGGAACTCGTTATCCTGAACCTGTGGTTGAAACGAAGATAGCCAACACGAAAGTCAGCGAGGATTCGCCGAAACGCTCGGTAAGGAGAATAAAAGCTGAGCGCGAAGCCCGTCAGAGCAAAGACGACGAGGTCAAATCAACGCCTGTTTATAAGGCTCAGCCGGTACAGGAAAGAGTTCAGGCTCAGCAGACCCCTCCTCCTCCGAAAACAGAACAAGCACGGACGAGTGTTGTAGCCCAACCTGTGGTAACCGCGCAACCGAAGCGAGAAGAGCCGGTTCGGCAAAATGTCGCAACCCTGCCTGTTGTGACCACTCAACCCAAAAGAGAAGAACAAAATCGGCAAGTTGAGATAGCCGTTCAACCTAAGCAAGAAAGAGTCGTTAGTGAAGCACAGACAGGAAGCGCGCCTGAGAATACAGGACGGAGAACAATAGTGCAGTTAAGGACAGTAAACAACGTGCCTGTAAAAGCGAGCAAAGACGATGAGGTCAGAACAACACCTGTCTATCAGTCTCAACCGGTACAACAAAGGACTCAGCTGACTTTTCCTCCGAGAACAGAAACAGAACAAGTTCGACAAAATGTTATAACCCAGCCTGTGGAGACAGCGCAACCCAAGAGAGAAGAACAAAATCGACAAGCCGTGGCAATCGTTCAGCCTAAGCAAGAAAGAGTTGTCAGTGAACCACAGACGGAGAGCGCGTCTGAAAATACAGGGCGGAGAGTCATAGTCAAGTCGAGGACAGTGAATAATATGCCTGTAAAAGTGAACTGAACAACGATACGGATTGATAAACACGGAATACCCGCATGGATAAGGTACTTATTTATTGAATAAGATCTTATCTATAACAATCGGAAAATGAGTGTATTCCAGCGCATGCACTTTTTTTGCGACATCTTCGTAGGTATCGTCTTTGTCAACAGGGCATTTTGCTTGAAAAACAATCGCGCCCTCGTCATAATTTTCGTTCACATAATGGATTGTTATACCTGATTCTTTATCTCCGGCTTCCACCACAGCTTTGTGAACATTATCTCCATACATGCCTTTGCCGCCGTGTTTGGGGAGTAAAGCGGGATGTATATTTATTATTTTGTCGGGATACGCCCGGAGTATATTTTCGGGTACTTTGAGCAGAAAACCCGCCAAGACTATAAAATCAATATCATTCTCTTTCATGCGATCAAGGACAAGGCTTGTCGTTTCAAAATCATTCTTGGAGAACGTAACGGATTCTATATTTAGTTTTTTCGCGCGTTCGTGCACATAAGCATCTTTCTTATTGGAGATGATAAGGGGAATAGCGACGGCATCATTCCCTTTAAAATAATTTACTATGTTTTCGGCGTTGGAACCCGATCCGGAGGCTAATATGGCAATTCTAATCATGAGTATATTATATTATGTCTGCACACAAATAAAAAAAATGTGCAATTTTAACTATTTTATTAATGAAATATTTGCTTCATATAGATAAAAAACTGTTACTTTGCATCGACAAAATTAAAAATAAAAAATTTATTATTAATCAAAACTCAAAATTATGTCAGAAGTAGCATCGAAAGTGAAAGCCATTATTGTTGATAAGTTAGGTGTTGAAGAATCAGAAGTTACAGATACAGCTAGCTTTACAAATGATTTAGGAGCTGATTCACTTGATACAGTAGAATTAATCATGGAATTTGAAAAAGAATTTAGCATTTCTATTCCGGATGATCAAACTGAAAAAATCGCTACAGTAGGAGATGCTGTCTCTTACATTGAAGCAAATGCACAATAATCTTTATTCCACTATTTACTTATGGAATTAAAAAGAGTAGTAGTAACAGGTCTAGGTTCAATAACTCCGATAGGCAACGATGTTGCCACCACATGGGGTAATGCGCTTAAAGGTGTGAGTGGGGCTGGACCTATTACTCATTTTGACGCGTCAAAATTCAAAACACAATTCGCGTGTGAAGTAAAAGATTACGATCCGTCTGTTTATATGGACAGGAAAGAACTTCGCAAATGCGATAGATATACATTACTGGCTATAGGGGCGTCGGAAGAAGCCATTAAGGACTCTAAGCTGGACTTTGAGCATGAAAACCGTGACCGTGTAGGCGTCATTTTTTCGGCGGGTATCGGTGGTATCAAAACTTTTGAAGAAGAAGTATCGTACTACTTTACGCATCAAGAAATGGGACCTAAGTATAATCCGTTTTTTATCCCTAAGATGATTTCGGATATTGCGGCGGGACTTATCTCTATTCGGCATGGACTTCGTGGTCCTAACTTCGGAACAGTATCCGCCTGCGCTTCATCGACACATAGCGCTATTACCGCGTTTGACCTGATTCGTTTGGGTAAAGCGGATGTAATGGTTGTGGGAGGCGCCGAGGCTGCTATTACCGCTTCGGGTGTCGGCGGCTTCAACGCGATGACCGCTTTGTCCACACGCAACGATTCTCCACAAACAGCATCCCGTCCATTCAGTAACAGCCGTGACGGGTTTGTAATCGGAGAAGGTTCGGCTTGCCTTATTCTCGAAGAATTAGATCACGCTTTAGCTCGTGGAGCTGAAATATATGCCGAAGTTGTAGGAGGAGGTATGTCCGCGGACGCTTATCACCTGACAGCTTCTCATCCTGAAGGCTTAGGCGCTAAGTTAGTAATGAGGAACGCTCTGGAAGATGCTCACATGAGTCCGTCAGAACTTGATTATATTAACGTACACGGTACTTCAACTCCGGTTGGCGACCCGTCGGAAGCTAAGGCAATCAAGTATGTATTCGGTGAGCATGCTTATAACCTGAATATTAGTTCGACCAAATCGATGACAGGTCATTTATTGGGCGCGGCAGGAGCATTGGAAGCGATGTTCTGTGTGCTGTCTGTGAAAAATGACGTGATTCCGCCTACTATCAATTTTACCGAAGGGGATGAAGACCCTGAAATTGATTATAAGTTGAACCTGACATTTAACAAAGCTCAAAAAAGGGTTGTGAACGCGGCTCTATCCAATACATTTGGCTTTGGTGGACACAATGCTTGTGTTATAGTTAAGAAGTTTAAGAAATAAGTCAACGTGCTTAAAAAGATATATCGTGGTATAAGGCTTCTTCCTAAAAAAGGGAAGGAGCCTTATGTATCTTTTCGCAAAATATTAGGCTTCTATCCGTTCAATATCACCTTGTACGAACAGGCTTTATTACATAAGTCGTCTTCAATAAAGATGAAAGACGGCAGATGGATCAACAATGAGCGGCTCGAGTTTCTGGGCGATGCCATACTGGATGCTATTGTAGCCGATATTGTATTCAAGCAGTTTGAATATAAGAAAGAGGGATTCCTAACCAATATGCGTTCCAAAATCGTACAGCGTGAAACATTAAATAAACTGGCGCTGGAACTGGGTATCGATAAACTGATCAAGACTTCAGCCCGTAGTACGACGCCTAATACGCACATGTACGGAAATGCGCTGGAAGCATTGATAGGCGCTATATATCTCGACCAAGGATACCGTGTGTCCAAACGATTTGTTTTTGAAAAGCTTATTCAGGAACACCTGAATATAGACACTGTGGCAGAGCTTGAAGTCAATTACAAGTCGCGGCTGATAGAATGGAGTCAGAAACATAAAATATCGGTTAGCTTCGACTTGATAGACAGCTTTGTGGACGAAAATAATACACCTATCTTCAAAACGGCTGTCGTTATATTAGGCGAACAAGCCGGGTTGGGAACAGGTTATTCCAAAAAAGAATCACAACAAAAAGCGGCGAAAGAAGCCTTTAATAAACTACGACGTAATACATCTTTTCGCGAACATATATTCAGACTGAACGAACAACAGCAACAATTACAAAACGAAACGTATGTGAACGGGCAAGATGATACATCTCCCGTAACTGAATCATAATCGGCATTTTGCGCGAAATAATTGTTAATCACCTTTCTTTTCATCTACTTTTTGGTATAAAATAAGTAATTTTAGTTTTTAGTTACTAAATATCAATATATGAGCCACATTAACAGCCAACTTATAAAAGCTTTAAAAGTTAGAACGCCAGAGGACGATACTACCGTAAATATGTTAATGGATATTCTGCCCATACGGAAAGAGGCGGCATATCGCAGGCTGCGTGGCGAAATAGAGTTTACGCTGGAAGAAGTTGAAATAATATGCAAAACCTTTAATTTATCGTTAGACTTTTTGCAGGGAAACCATAAGGATGGTCTTCTTGCTTTCCATTTAAGGTCTGTTTTCGACAAGAATCCTTTGAAGGAATATTTCCGGATGATGAAAGATATCGTGGTTAATATCAATAATATGCTTGACCTGGATCCGGACACTTTTGCTTATCGAGCCTATCGAGCGATGCCTTCCGACTTTTTCCTCAAGTATGACAGCATATCGAAAGTGTATATCTATATCCTGTTTTATCAGTTATATCCCGATGAAATGCCCAAGGTATTATTGCATGACATGTATATTCCCAACAATGTATTCGAGATAAACCGCAAAGTTTCAGATGTTTTACAAAGAGTGAATGCAACCATAATTCTGGATAAGCACATTTTTGAAGATTTTACTTCTATCGTAAAATATTTGCAATATATGGGTATGATTTCCGAAACTGATATTTTGGAGATCAAAAACGATTTATATCTGATGATCAACGAGATGGAGCAATGTGCTTCAACTGGTTACACAATACAAGGTAAGAGCGTGGATCTTTACATTTCTAATGTATCTTTCGACTGCTCTTATGCCTATATGGAAGGCGCCGGGAAAAAATCGTGCGCGATAAGCTTGTATTGTATCGACTATCTTTCATGTCTTAATCCTGAAATAGCCGAAAATCAAAAGACTTGGATAAAATCTTTAATCCGCTTTGCCACGCAAATATCCGTATCGGGAGAACTGCAACGGAATCAATATTTCGCCGAACAACGACGCTATGTTGATGCAATGTAAAGGAGTTTAAAGTAATAAGTAATAAGTTTAAGGTGCAGATTACAAGATGCTTACTACTTATCACTCATTGCTTTTCTTGTAAACTTACAATCTCGTAAACTCTTACTACTCATTACTTTAAACTCATAACTTATTACTTATCACTCATTACTTATTTATAAATATCCTTCCTTCCCGCCAACAAAGTATTTCTCATCAGCGAAATAATGGTCATAGGACCTACGCCGCCGGGAACCGGAGTTATGAATGATGCTTTCGGAGCTACCTCGTCAAATGCCACATCCCCTTTCAGTTTGAATCCCGATTTGGTCTCTGTGGACGGAACGCGCGTTGTACCCACATCAATAACGACTACCCCGTCTTTCACCATATCTCCTTTCAGAAATTCGGGAACACCCAGCGCGGCAATAATAATATCGGCGCTTTGGCATACCTCTTTGATATTCGGGGTACGGCTGTGGCAAACCGTTACGGTGGCATCGCCCGGATAGCCTTTTTGCATCATCAGGTTGGCGACCGGTTTGCCCACGATATTGCTGCGTCCAAGTACTACGCAATGTTTGCCTTGTGTGGGGATATTGTACCTTTTCAGCAATTCGAGTATTCCGGCGGGAGTTGCCGATACAAAGCATGGCAATCCGATAGACATACGCCCTACGTTGATGGGATGGAAACCGTCCACATCTTTGCGATAGTCGATAGCTTCAATTACTTTTTGCTCCGATATATGCTTTGGCAGAGGCAATTGAACGATAAAGCCGTCCACGTCGGCGTCATTGTTGAGCTTATCCACACAGGCAAGCAATTCTGCCTCGCTTATGTTATCTTCGAAGCGGATGAGGGAAGATTTGAAGCCTACTTCCTCACAAGTGCGCACTTTGCTTGCCACGTAGGTTTCACTACCTCCATCGTGCCCAACCAATATGGCTGCCAGATGCGGCGTTTTTCCTCCGGCGGTCTTGATTTGCGCCACTTCCTCTGCTATTTCTTTTTTCATTTGCGCCGATATGGCCTTTCCGTCTATTAACTGCATATATATTGCTTTAGATATGATTTATAAGATGATACAAAGATATAAAAATATTAGTGAACAGTAAA
>JAISKQ010000031.1 GCA_031260865.1 Prevotella sp. | reverse complement strand
CAGGAAGTAACCACCCGCGACTTATATGACCTTGCGTCTATGACGAAGGCTACCTCCACTATTTCGGCTGTCATGAAATTATATGACGAATCTAAATTGAAACTCAGCGCGTCCATAAGCAACTATGTCCCTGTGCTGAAAGGAACGGACAAATCGGACATTACAGTCCGCGACGCGCTCCTGCACGAAAGCCGGTTGCCTGCTTTCATACCTTATTATATGAACGCCATTGACAAAGACAGCTACGAAGGAAAGTTGTTTAATAAGACACGCACCCCGCTCTACTCCATTGAATTTGACGCCGCCACATACGCGCAAGACTATAAATTTAAGCCGGACATGGTGTCAACAACCCCAAAAGCCGGATTTTTACCTTTAGCCGACGGCTTATACATCAACAAGACCTATAATGACACAATCGTGAACGAAATAGCCAATTCGAAGTTGACAAAGCGAAAAGGATACTTGTATAGCTGCCTCAACTTTATGTTGTTAAAGGAAGTAGCGGAGAAAATATCAAATAAAGACCTGAATACCTTTGTGCAAGAGAACTTCTTTCGCAAGCTCGGGGCGGTTACCACAACCTACAATCCGTTAACCAAGTTCGATAAAAAACGGATAACCCCTACCGAGAAAGACGATTTTCTTCGCAAGCAGCTCGTACAGGGATATGTACACGATGAAGGCGCGGCGTTTATGGGCGGCATATCCGGCAACGCGGGACTGTTCTCCGACGCGAACGACATCGCCAAGCTTTATCAGATGTGGCTCAACAAAGGTACTTATGGCGGGGAAGAATACTTGTCGGCAAAAACCTGCCGGTTATTTATGAATACCAAGAGCGCTATATCCCGCCGGGGACTGGGGTTTGACAAACCGGAAACCCGTACCGATAAAGGAAGCCCAACCTCGCGCAGCACCCCCGCCTCCACATTCGGACACACCGGATTCACCGGTACTTGCTTTTGGGTTGACCCGGACAACAATTTGATTTATATACTTTTATCCAACAGGATAAACGATAAGCGCTCACATAACGCCCTGTCGAGCCTTGATATACGTTCGCGTATTCAGGAGGAAATATATTTGGCTATTAAAAGAGGAAATTCACCACAAGAAACAATCATAAACACGAATACTTATAATGAACAAACAACTGACGCTGAATGAAGAAATCGCGCCGTTTTTTAATACGGACGATAGGCAAATCTGGAATTTAATATTAGAAAATAAAATAGACGAGTTGTTGACTGCCCTGCCCGCCGAACAGGATAGCTTGACCAACCGGGTACTTGCCGAGCTATTTACCGAAGGGAAAAGCGATACGCTTTACACTTACGACTTCGTTACGGTAAAAGAATCGAACAGTATTCTTTTCAGAAATCTGATTCGCCTGATTTTCGCGTTGGATATAAACGGAAATCACGAAGCAGTCAAAGAGGCGGTTATAGCCAAACTTTTCGATTCCGTTCCCGATATGGTGGAAAAACTGCAAAGCGACGCGCATGGCTATCCGGTAAGGAGAGTAAGCGAATTAGTTGTCACAGAGGCTGCTTCGGTACGCATGTCGTTGAATACATTAGCCTACTATTTTCGCGAGAAGGAGGATGTGGACGACTTGCATTTCGCTATCGTGATGAGGACTAAACTAACCCTGTCCATTATGAGTAATTACAAGAATGTGGTAGGGCGCGATATGATAGAAGCCGCCAAGATAAAGGAACAAATAGGAGAAAACGAAGCCGCCCTCGTATTCTATAACGCGGCTGTCGAAAACCTCAAAAACGAGCTGCACTGGTTTGTGGAAAGTCCGGAAATGGGTCCGAGTGAAGACGATACAATAATGCTGAAATCCCTGAAAGAGGCATATCTATCTATCGACAGACTGAATAACACCTCTGAATTTACGGATGTATCTTCTCTTATCGACGAGATACTAAGCCGCGAATACATTGAATATGATTTCGAAGAGGAAGACGACGAAGATGACGAATAAGGATGTAATCGTATGGTTTCTTCTCTTTTTTACGCCGTTTGCTTTACCGGCTCAAGAAAAAGGAACGGGCAATCTGGAGGCTTATTTACAAACAAAAGGGCTGGTAAATATCAGCGACTTGGATAGCTCGATCCGTTCGGAGTTGAAATATGCCACAACGGATAATTTCACAAAGACGGTTCTGTACGACACATTATTAAATATATACCTGCATCCCTTAGCCGCCAATAAATTAGTTGAGGCGCAAAAACACCTGAAGTCGCTTTATCCGGGCTACAGCCTTCTGGTATATGACGCCGTGCGCCCGCTTAGCGTACAAAGGAAAATGTATAGGGTGGTGCAAAACACGAAATATGCCCCATACGTGGCAAATCCTGCACGAACAGGCTTGCACAACTATGGGATGGCTGTGGATCTCACTATTTGCGACGAAAATAATGTCCCGCTGGATATGGGTACGCCTTTCGATTATTTTGGCGCTGCCGCCGGAATAAACAATGAAGCGGAACTTGTCCGGCGAGGTATCCTGACCAACAAACAAGTAAAAAACCGCGAATTATTGAGAAAAGTAATGATTCACGCGGGTTTTCGTACAATAAGAGGCGAATGGTGGCACTTTAACGCTGTCACCTTGACCGAAGCCGGACGGTTAGCCCGGATTATAGAATAACGCCTTATCGTTGACGTCTCTCCGGAGTCGTGGTCGATTCCTTTTCTTTTTCTGTTTCCGTAGTTGTGGTCGTCGATCTTGTTGATGTACGCCCATCCCCTGTCGGTCTGGCTGTAGTAGTGTTTGTCGCCGGTCTTCCCGATTCGTTCGTCCTGTTTGAATCGTTCGTTCGGCTCGGAGTCGTTGAACGACTTGGCTCGGTTGGTCTATTCGTTCGGCTTGGAGTCGTTGGACGGCTTGGACGGCTTGGGCGTCCGACAATAATAGGTCTGCCGTAATCCGGCAACATCGCGGGAGGAGCTGGAGCGATATATTCTACATCATCATACAGGAACTCATATCCGGTAAGGTAGTCATTCCAAAATTCCAGGGCATATACTTCATTCCGGGAAGTCCTGTATTCCAAAACTTCCTGATAGCCGTCGCTTGTGTTGTTAACGGCCAATACCCGTCGGGGTTCACCCACTCTATATATTACTTCTTCTTTTGTCATACCGGTAGTCAACTTGTCCAAATTAAGCGATTTATACGAACCGCAAGAGATAAACAAAACAGTTATGACTATTAATACAAATACTTTTTTCATAGTGGAATTTTTTTAAAGTAACATTTTCCATTTCAACAAAAAAGCCACCTTTCTTATTTGTTTCCGGGTGGCTCTATTCTTGATTTTAGTTATTATCATTCAATACCAAGCAGTTGCACCTCGAAAATGAGGTTGGAGTACGGCTTGACCTTTTCTCCCGCCCCTCGTGCCCCGTAGGCTAAATCGTAAGGGATATATATCGTCCATTTCGACCCCACAGGCATTAGCTGAAGAGCTTCTGTCCAACCTTTTATAACCTGATTCACCCCAAACACGGCTGGTTCGCCTCTGTCGAGGCTGCTGTCGAATACAGTGCCGTCAATCAAAGTTCCAAGATAATGAACTTTTACGCGGTCGGTAGCGGTTGGTATAGCTCCTGTTCCTTTTTCCATTATTATATATTGTAGCCCGTCAGGTAAAGTAACCACGCCTGCCTTGCTTTTGTTTTCTTCCATAAACCGGTCACCTTCGGCTATTTGGTCGGCAAATTCCGCTATTTCAGCCTCTTCTTGTTTGACTTGAAGTTTAGCTTGAGCTTCTTGCATTTTTTCATTAAACAACTCCGTCGGGTTTTCGATTTCCAATTTATCACCATTCAATGAAGATTCCATAGCCGACAAGAAAGCCTCTGAATTTAATTTTTCAGTAGAATCCTCTCCATAAAGCTGTTGTATCAGTTGGGGCGCCATTAGTTTCAATATCTGCCCTCCTACGGATACGCCCGCGTTAAACGCGCTTTTCTCTTCGGACGCGTTCATCCCTTCCTTGATGCCGGCGATAAATTCTATTTTATTCTTGCTATTTGCTTTATTTATCGAATCAAGTCTGACCGGAGAAGTTACCCCCGCGGTATCTATCACCACCCCTAATTGTTGGAGATATATAGAAAGTCCCTGTTCGTACAGCATTGCCCCGAAGGCATAAGACAAAGAATCCATTTCTGTTTTAAGGACAGGTTTTTCCGGAACGATTGGTTTTTGTAAAGATGCTTTTTTTTGCGCGGATAAAGCCATTGGACTTAATACAGCGCATAAAGCGAATGTGAAAAGCAAAGATTTCTTCATATTAATTCATTTTATTATTGATATTTTTTAGTTTCTGAAAATCTGTTTGTTAGAAACTGTTACAAAAATAGCATTTTTTATTTTTAAAACTTAAAACTAAGGCAAAGTTATTATATAATGTGATAAAAACTTGAAAACTAATCACTATCTTTGCGCGTCCTTTTTGATGGGCTCTCTTATGTCGAATAATTTTTGGGTGGGAGTGGGTCACAAAGGGCTTAATTACCATATAAGTTATTTGAAAATTTTTAATGAAAACATTTGAAGAATTAGGGGTTGCCGCGAATATTCGCAAAGCAATCGAAGAAATGGGTTATGAGAACCCGATGCCTGTGCAAGAAGAAGTGATTCCATACCTGCTTGGCGAAACAAACGATGTTATTGCGCTCGCGCAAACGGGAACAGGGAAGACCGCCGCTTTTGGGCTTCCGTTATTACAAAAAATCAACATTCAAGAAAACGTGCCTCAGGCTTTAATTTTATGCCCCACACGTGAGTTATGCCTGCAAATAGCAGGAGATTTATCCGATTATTCCAAATATATCGACCACTTGAGAGTGCTGCCTGTATATGGCGGTTCCAGTATCGAAAGTCAGATAAAATCATTGAAGAGGGGCGTGCAAATTATTGTTGCCACTCCGGGACGTCTGATCGACCTGATCAATCGCAAA
>JAISKQ010000090.1 GCA_031260865.1 Prevotella sp. | reverse complement strand
CTTGGACGCTCGATACTCAACCGTACCCTTTTTAATGAGTCCTATAAAATTTAAACAGGCTCTTAGGTAATCGGAATAAGATGTTATGCCTATATTTATGGCAATAATAATTATATTTGTATTGTTTTTACTTTCGGAACAGAAAGGTTGAGGTAAAGAAGATTTGCATATAATAAATCAAAATTAAGAAGATAAATGGTTATTGCAGTAGATTTTGACGGAACAATTGTAGAACATAAATATCCGAAAATCGGGAAACCCATACCATTCGCGATTGAAACATTGCTTCAATTACAAAAAAATGGGCATATACTGATCTTATGGTCTGTACGTGAAGGTGAATTGTTGCAAGAAGCTGTCGATTATTGCCAAAGCAAGGGCTTGGATTTTTATGCAGCCAACAAAAACTATCCGGAAGAAGATATTGCTACCGCTTCTCGGAAATTAAACGCCGATTTGTATATAGATGACCGCAATTTAGGCGGGTTGCCCGAATGGGGCGTTATCTATTACGCGATTAGAGCAATGGAAAACGGAGAGTCCTCTTTTGATAAAATAATGACGTCAACGCGTGAAGATTCGAGAGTACGCCGCAAAAAGAGAAATTTTTTCATTCGTTTGGGCGAAATGTTTGAACGGGATGGGTATTAATGTTAATTTTAAAACAAAATATATGCTTCTAAATAATTCGGAAATATCTCTTCGCGCCGTTGAGCCGGAAGATTTGGATATGCTTTACGGGTGGGAAAATTCCACCGGGCTTTGGTATCACGGGAATACATTGGCTCCATATTCAAAATTGGTCATACGCCAATATATCAACGATTCGTTAGATATGGATATTTACCAGAGCAGGCAATTGCGTTTAATGATAGATTTGCTTGATGATATTACAATCGGCACATTGGACCTTTATGAAATAGATGCTCATAATCGTCGCGCGGGAGTTGGAATCCTTATTGATGAACCCTTCCGTCAGAAAGGCTATGCAAAACAGGCGTTGGAACTGATGCACGATTACGCGTTCAACTTTTTGTACCTGCATCAACTATATGCCTATATAGCCATATCGAACGAACGGAGTATAGATCTCTTTCAGAAAACGGGTTATACCGAAGTGGGCGTGCTGAAAGAATGGCTACAGCGGGGAGACAGGTTTGAAGACGTCCGTCTGTTCCAAATATTCAATGAAAAATAAAATGGAAGAAGATATAAGAAAAGCTTTTGAAGTACTAATAGCCGGAGGACTGATATTATATCCTACCGATACCATTTGGGGTATTGGCTGCGATGCCACGAACGCCGAAGCTGTGCGTCGCGTTTACGAATTGAAACGAAGAGTCGACAGCAAAGCGCTTATAACATTGCTCGACAACCCTGTCAAACTCGATTTCTATATAGATGGAGTGCCGGAAGTAGCATGGGACTTAATCGAATTGGCGGATAAACCGCTGACCATTATATATGACAGCGCGCGCAACGTAGCTCCCAATCTTTTGGCGGATGACGGCAGCCTCGCTATCCGCGTCACAAAGGAGCGGTTTTCGCAGGAACTTTGTAAGCGTTTCCGAAAAGCCTTAGTATCTACTTCCGCCAATATCAGCGGAGAACCGGCGCCCTCCAACTTTGATGAGATTAGTGAGGATATAAAGAGCGGCGTGGATTATATAGTGAAATACAGGCAGGATGACAGGAGCAAATTGAAGGCTTCGAGTATTATCAAGCTTGGTAAATCGGGTGAAATAAGAATAATCAGAGAATAAGACCGCGTATTTATGGCGTTTTTAGAGGACTTGGTATTTGAAGCCAAATCGTATGTCGAAGGCTTGCGGAAAGAGACTTTTGAGAATTGCACCTTTTCGAAATGTGATTTTTCAGCGTCTAAAATCATATCATGCGGTTTCACGGATTGTTATTTCACGGACTGCAACCTGTCGATGGCTGACTTTAGCCAATCTACCTTGAATAATGTGAAGTTTAAGAATTGTAAGATACTGGGCGTCAAGTTTAGCCTGTGCCATGATTTTATTTTCCATGTCGATTTTGATAACTGCATCTTGGATTATAGTTCCTTTGCAAAGCGAAAAATGGCTAAAACCGGATTTAAAGGTTCTTCGCTCAAAGGTGTGGACTTCGGCGAGGCTGACCTGAAACAATCGAAGTTTATAGAATCGGATTTGTATGAGGCTATATTTTACCGCACCAACTTGCAGGAGGTCGATTTTACCACCGCCCGCAATTACACCATCGACCTGAGCCAAAACAACGCTAAAAAAGCCCGCTTCTCAAGAGATGGTCTTGCCGGGCTTTTAAGTCAGTTTGATATTATTATAGGCTGAGCAATTATCCGATGAGATAATTTCCTATGCGTCAATTAAATACCTTGTCGCTTCGCGTCATTGGCATTTTGATATATAAAACAATTGGCTCATTTACTTAGTTATACGATATTTATTTTTACTACTGCTGATAGTCGCATCTTTTATCCTAAAAGAGAAATCCCAAATATCAGCGCCTTTTTCTATTTTCAGCAATATCCTGTTTTTACCGGGCTTAATATTTAGTTGGCATTGCAGTTCATCAATAAGCATGGTATTATTTCCCCGTTTTTTTAGGACGGAAACCCCATTGCAAAACATTTCGATTCCTCCACCTATTCCCAAGCTGGCGATAACCATCCTCTCATCGGGTGATTCCAGTGTGCAGAACGCGTAAGAGACAGC
>JAISKQ010000285.1 GCA_031260865.1 Prevotella sp. | reverse complement strand
ATATGGATTCACATCTTTTGTTAAATATAAGAAATATATAACAGCATTAAATTTATGTATTTATAAAAAAAGTATTTCCTTTGCGTAAAATAAAAAAACGCATTTTTATTTATTATAATCAGACGTTAATGAAAAATCGATTAATTATACTCTTTTTCCTCCCTCTATTATTGGGAGCTACATCTGTTCAGGCACAAAATAATCCGGATAAAAACAAGCAACAACAGCGCTATTTCGATATAAATAAAAACATAGAAATATTCAATGCTGTGGTACGCGAAATGGATATGTTTTATGTGGACAGCGTGGATATAAACAAGACGGTGCGCACCGGTATCGACGAGATGCTCCAAACCCTTGACCCCTATACCGAATATTACAATGATGAAGACCTAAAGGAGTTTAGTACCCAAATAACGGGCGAATACGCCGGAGTGGGAGCTATCGTTACCTTCAAAGAAGGAAGGGTAGCTATCATTGAGCCTTATGGCGGTAAACCAGCTGCTAAAGCAGGGCTTAAAGCAGGGGATATTATTTTGTCCATCGACGGAGAAGATATGACCAAATGCGACCCTGTTGACGGAGAGGTATATGGACGCACGCTGAGCAGTTATGTGAGCAACAAACTGAAAGGACAGCCGGGTACAACCATCGAAGTGAAAGTGGAACGCCCCGGAGAAAAGAAGCCGGTCACTGTAAAAGTGGTACGCGAAAAAGTATCGATGAGTCCGATTTCATACTATGGAATGGTGAATCCTACAACCGGTTACATCAACTTCAACTCATTTACGGACAAAAGCGCGATGGAAGTGAAAAACGCGTTTATCGACCTAAAAAAACAGGGCGCCACTTCGCTTGTGTTCGATGTTCGTTTGAATGGCGGCGGCATTCTCGAAGAAGCCGTACAAATCGTGAATATGTTTGTCCCTAAAAACAAAGTAGTACTCTTTACAAAAGGCAAAATGAAGCAAACCGACCGGACATACCGCACAACATTGGAACCAATCGACACCGAGATACCGATAGCTGTGCTCACAAACAGAGGTTCTGCCTCTGCGTCTGAAATTGTCGCCGGATCGTTGCAGGATATGGACAGAGCTGTATTGGTTGGCGAACGCACCTACGGTAAAGGGCTGGTACAAGTTACGCGCGAGATGCCATACGGAGGAGGCATGAAAGTAACGTCTTCAAAATACTATATCCCAAGCGGCAGATGTGTGCAAGCTATTGACTATTCGCACCGTAACTCCGATGGGAGCGTGGGACGTATTCCCGATAGTCTGACTACAGTGTTTTATACCGAAGTCGGACGTCCCGTAAGAGATGGCGGGGGTGTGACGCCGGATATTGAGTTGGAAGAAGAAAAAACACCTACAATAACATTCTATCTTGAAAACCAATACATTGTATTTGACTGGGTTACCTATTGGGCAACAAAGCACAAATCAATAGATTCCCCCGAGGACTTTACTCTTTCGGATGCTGATTATGATGACTTTAAGACCTTTGTGAAATCAAAAGACTTTCAGTACGACCGCATAAGTGAAAAAACAATGGCTTCACTGAAAGAGATAATGGAATTTGAAGGGTATATGAAATACGCGGGTGATGAGTTTAAAGCACTGGAAACCAAGCTTGTTCCTGATCTGGATCGGGACTTGGAAACGTTTAAAGAAGAGATTACCCGCCAGATTAGCAAAGAAATAGTTAAACGATATTATTATCAGGAAGGCGTGAAACGCTACGAACTGCGTAATGATCGGGATTTGGCAAAGGCATTGGACGTTTTGGCGGATAAGGATTTATATAAAGAAACATTATCCGCGCCAAAACAGTTAGCCAATAGTGAACAGTAGGCAGTCAACAATTGGTAAATAGTTTACTAGCGTGCCAGGATTCTAAAAAACTGGTAAACGATTAATTTTTAACAATTTCATAAAACCGGATGTCTAAATTTTCCAAAGCCTTTTGGGTTGCCAATACCGTTGAACTATTAGAACGATTGGCGTATTTTGCCATTTTTATATCGTTGACCTTATACCTTTCCAATGTTTGGGGGTTTAATGATGTACAGACAGGGATTATCGCCGGTTCGTTTTCCGCCTTGCTCTATTTCCTGCCCACATTTGTAGGCGCGTATTCCGATAAGATAGGTTTCCGCAAAGCTATAATGATAGCCTTTACTCTTCTTACCATCGGTTATTTTGGATTGGGGCTTATTCCTACCCTTTTGGAAAGCGCCGGCTTGGTTCAGTACGGAGCGGCGGATGCCGTAGGTTTGAATCCGGACTTGTCGGAGATAGACAAAGGTAGTATAATCGCTACATTCCGCTCTTTCTTCAAATGGCTGGGAGTCGGCAGTTTCGATAGATATACTTCATTTACAGGCTTAAGGGATAGCATCCAGCAATGGACGATTGTCCCTATTCTGTTATTTATAGTTGTCGGCGGAGCATTTATTAAGTCGGTGATTTCGGGAACAGTTGCTAAAGAAACGACGTCGGAAACACGAGCCAGAGGATTTGCCATCTTCTATATGATGGTTAATTTTGGCGCTTTCACTGGAAAAACCGTCGTTGACCCGCTTCGCAAAAGTATCGGAGACCAAGGGCTTGTTTATTTGAATTATTTTTCGGCGACCATGACGCTTTTGGCTTTGATTGTCGTCTTTTTCATGTACAGGTCAACACACACAGTAGGGCAGGGAAAAAGCCTTTCCGAGATATGGAACGCCTTGGTTAAAGTGTGTAAAAACGGACGGCTTGTCGCCTTAATCCTTATTACCAGCGGATTCTGGATTGTACAGCAACAAATGTACGCGTCCATGCCCAAATATGTGATTCGTATGGTAGGGCAAGATGCTTCGCCGGGATGGATAGCCAATGTGAACCCGTTTGTCGTTTTTCTGCTGGTGAATCTGGTGACTACCATCATGAAGAAACGCTCGCCATTGTCTTCTATCATGGTCGGCATGTTTATCATTCCTTTGTCGGCGTTGATAATGTCTTTGGGCAATCTGATGGGAAGCGACCCTATTTCCGTATTTGGGTTGACAACAATACATCCGATAACACTGATGCTTATTATAGGTATCGCGTTTCAAGCTTTGGCGGAATGCTTTATATCACCCCGTTTCCTTGAATATTTTTCGTTGCAATCGCCAAAAGGGGAAGAAGGGCTTTATCTCGGGTTCAGCCATTTACACTCGTTTGTGTCTTCGTTGGTCAGTTTTATCGTCGCCGGATTCTTATTAGAGGCATTCTGCCCCGACCCATTATCCGAACGGTTTGCCAATTCAACCGACTTTAAGGCGGATTACGCGGCGGCTACCGCCAACGCGCATTACCTGTGGTATGTATTCATTGCCGTCGGCTTAGTTTCGGCTATTGCCCTTGTAATCTATGCCCGGGTGGTAAAAAATATTGATGCTAAAAAAGAGGCTTCCTAATTGACGACGCTTCGCTCTGTTGAACGTTGTTTCCCCAAAAGGGGAGAGGAAATCAGTAACAAAAACAAATTGATTGACTGCGTGAACTTTAAAGAAACTATTTAAATTTTCATATACGCATTTGTAAATATTGATATTTTCATGTAAGTTTGTGGGCTATATTAGTTAAGAAAGGAAATGGGGACGTTGTATATAATTCCTACGCCGATAGGTAATTTAGAGGATATTACATTCCGGTCAATAAGATTGTTGAAGGAGGTATCTCTTATTCTAGCGGAAGATACCCGTACCACCGGAATTCTCCTAAAGCATTTTGATATACAAAACAAAATGCAATCCTATCATAAATTTAATGAGCATCAGGCTGTCGCCCATATAGTGAATCGTATAAGCGCGGGCGAAGACATGGCGTTGGTGTCTGACGCGGGAACACCGGGAATCTCCGATCCGGGATTTCTGATTGTAAGAGAATGCGTTGGCGCCGGTATTCATGTCGAATGCCTGCCCGGAGCTACTGCTTTTGTCCCGGCGCTTGTGGCATCAGGTATTCCGTGCGACAGATTCTGTTTCGAAGGTTTTCTCCCTCAGAAGAAAGGACGAATGACACGCCTGAAAATACTGGCAGATGAACCCCGTACAATTGTTCTGTACGAATCGCCGCACAGAGTTTTGAAAACATTGTCGCAGTTGGCTGAATACATGGGTGAAGAACGTTATGTGGCCGCTTGCCGCGAAATATCAAAAAAATTCGAGGAAATCTTAAGGGGAACGTTGAAAGACTTAATATTACATTATACAGTGAACGAACCACGAGGTGAGTTTGTTATAATCCTATCGGGTAAGAATGAATAATAATTTAACAATAAAAACAGAAGCTAACATTTTAAACATTTGAATATGAGAAAAATAATAATAGGATGCGCTTGCCTAATGGCTCTCGCATCATGTAATGTGAAAAATTCGGACGAATACAAGGCCTTGCAAGCCCAAAGGGATTCTCTATTGCAAGTATCAACACAAAGCGATACGGAACTGTCGGAAGTAAATGGTTTGATTAATGATGTGGAAGAAAATTTCAGACAAATCAGAGAAGCTGAAAAATTCTTATCTATCGAATC